>CATAPZ010000170.1:0-2270 GCA_949486955.1 Cryomorphaceae bacterium
ACTTATTCGTAGCATCGTCAAGAATGGAACGAAGCTTCGTATTAATGGTATCTCTTGAAGACAAACTCTCATCCAATTCCAGCTCACCGATCACATTACGCAACGTCGTCTGAGTCAACTTTTCAATAGCATCCGGCAGATTTGAAATCTCATAAACCGCTTTAACGGGATCCATGACCTGGAAATAAAGCACAGCATTAATCTGAACTACTACGTTATCCTTAGTAATCACATTTTGCTTGGGAAAATCGTAAACCGTCTCACGAAGGTCAATACGATTCAGCTCCTTAAAATTGACCATTTTTCTGCCATCAACTCCTTCCATTACATAACGCCACATGATCGAACGCGGACGATCGACAAACGGCCAGATGATATTTATTCCACTACTAAGGGTTCGACTGTACTTCCCTAGTCTTTCGATGATCACTACTTCCGACTGCTGAACAATCTTTAAACCGGCCGCGCCAAATATGACGACTAAAAGGGCCAGGGTTGAGAATATGATTACAAATCCACTCATTCTACTATTATTTTAAGTTTTTATGGTTCTATTTCTGTACAGGTTCCACCTGCAATACAATACTTTCTCTAGAAACAACATGTACCAGTGTTCCTACTGCGAGGTCGTCGCCGCATTCCACTTTCCAGTCATCACCGCCTATAAGCGCGCGACCAGCCCCTGTGGCATTGTCAATAGCCTCCGTAACGCGGCCTTTTTGCCCAACTATCGAATCCGCATTCGTCGTCACTTTATCCTTTAAAAAGCGATCCACCACGGGCTTAATGGTAAAAAAGGCAATCACAGAGCCCAATGCGAAAAGTGCAATGAGCCATTCCGTGTCCAATTCAAAAAACGCACCAACACTACTGAATACCAATCCTACCCCAAGCGCCCCCGCAAGGAAACCCAATGTAAAAACTTCAATAATCAATGAGAAAATGGCCAGCGCCAGTAAAATATGCCAAAGCCCTACAGACTCCATACGTAACGGTTTTTAGTTAATAGGGAAGTTACTAAAGAATCGCTAACCCACTCCCCGCTTTTCATTAATTTAGAAGTTCCTAAAACCTCAACGATGCGTAAACTGCTCCTTATCCTCCTGCTCACTACCACCCTAAATGCCCAAGAGCGTGTACTTTTTATAGGCAACAGTTACACCGCAGCAAACAGCCTACCAACAATGGTCGCCGCCCTTGCCTCTTCCGCGAATCAGAGTTTAGCTTGTTCGCAGCAAACTCTAGGTGGCGCCACGCTTTACCAGCACGCGCAAAGCAACGCAACATATTCAAAGCTCGCCAGCCAGAGCTGGGACTATGTCGTCCTTCAAGCACAAAGCCAGGAACCTAGCTTTCCCTACAGCCAATTCTCATTTCAAACCCTTCCTTACGCCATCGAGCTTGTCGATTCCATCCGCAGCATCGCTCCCTGCGCTCAACCTGTATTTTTCAGAACCTGGGGCCGCGAAAACGGCGACCAATTCAATTGTGCCGCATTCCCCCCACTTTGTACCTACGAAGGCATGGACTCCATGCTTCACCGCCATTACAGTCTCATGGCGGACACCACAGATGCCTACCTCAGCCCGGTAGGTTCTGTATGGAAGCACATTCGCGATACAGACTCCACCATTAACCTCTACACTACTGACGGCAGCCATCCCTCCCTAGCCGGCAGTTACGCGGCAGCTTGCACCTTCTTCACCATGATTACGCGAATGGACCCCAATTCCATCACAGACGATCAAAACCTTAATCCCGGCGTAGCTGCAACCATTCGTCAAGCCACAAAAGATGTAGTCTATGATTCATTATCCGTGTGGGGCGTGGGTGCATACGATACCCAAGCAGGCTTCACCGCTACGATGTCAAATGACACGCTAACGTATACAGATACGAGTGTATTTGCCGATTCTGTGCACTATGACTTTGGCGATGGAAATTTCAGCGCTACCCCAGACGGCATTCATGCCTATGGGCAAGACGATTTTTTCACCGTCACCCAATACGCCTACCGTTGTGGCAAGGTGGATACTACCTCTATTCTGATTCAATCGATGGTAATATTCGCTATGGACGAAGATGTGCAACCGCATATTGACTTAAAAAAATTGGACCAATTCTGGCCAGCCAACCTCCACTCCTTAACCCTTTATACACTCGATGGAAGAAGACTCTGGAGTGCAAATCCCGGAAATATCCCTCCACTGCCACACAATACCAACTCCCTTCTGATCCTCGAAGCCACCTGGCGTAACGGTGAAAGAACG
>CATAPZ010000171.1:0-4183 GCA_949486955.1 Cryomorphaceae bacterium
ATCGCAGTTACAGTTACTAGAGCAAGATGCTAGGAACAGACCGCCGACAAATGCGAATAATGCAATTTTCTTCATAATGGATAGCCTTTAGTTTATCTGAGTTGATGAAAATACTAAAGTTTAACTAACTCTCTAAGAATCAACAGCATTATTCTATGAGACTGTTTGGCGCGTACGGCAGGTTGCATTTTTCGGCCACCTTATCCACGATATTGGTCACATCTATACGCTTAAAGCTTTCGCCGTTTTTGATCCCACTACCCATAAGTAAGAATGGCACATGTGTATCGTAAAGAAATCCAGAACCGTGTGTCGAACCGTAGGGACCGTAGAAGATACAGTTCGGTTGTAGTGCAAAAATGAGATCACCACCGAATCGGCTCTGATGGCCCTCGTGAAGCAATTCTAACAAAGCATCATTTCCGCTATTGCGAACCTCTGAGGCGGTATATACGCGCATAAACGGATCAGTAGCCTCAACCACTAATGCAATCTCTCCGGCGCGCTCTTTGGCCCAGCTGTTCAGATGGATGTGATGGTTGAAGATCTTGAATACGGCATTTTCGATACCTAATTCCTCCTTGATATGCGCATTAACATCACCAATAACATCGGCATTCTGGAAATTGCGTACGCCCAATCCGTGGTAGGCCAAATGATTTGGATTTTCAGAAGCGCCATGATCTGCGGTCAAATAAATGACATACGCATCGCGACCCACTTCCTTGTCAAGCTTCTTGATGAGCTTACCCAGTTGACGGTCCAACTTCAAGTACATATCGTGTACCTCACGCGATCGCACGCCGAAGGTATGGCCGGCATAGTCGGTGGAGGAGAAGCTGACTCCTAAAAAGTCCGTGTACTTGTCTTTTCCTAGTTCTTCTTTTTCTAAAAGCAATAGCGCCATATCAAGCACCAATTCATTGCCCACCGGCGTATTTTTCAATGCTCCTAAACCACGCGTTTCGATCAATTTCTTTAAATCGTATGGAAAGCTAGAAGTTCCGTTGTTCAATTTCGGCTCGTATGGATTCTCATCCGCCAAGCTTTCGTCGTACTTGCGCTCGGCCATTTCTAGCTTCCAATCCTTCTTCGCCATATCCATGGCATGCTCCTTCTCGTTGTATTTCTCCACGTAATCAGGAAGCTCGTCGCCATAATAGCTGCTGCTCACAAAGTGAAGCTTATTATCTAACCAAAAGGCACCATCCGCAAAATGCCCCGCTGGGAATATCGCTCCACGGTCTTTTACGCTCACCCCATAGTTCTTTCCACGGTGGTTTGTATATAATTTGATCCCGTCCGAAAAAGTCAAGGCACGCAAGTTCTTCGGCGAACGGCGGGAGGAACGTTCAATGGTTCCGATAGGGCTGACCGTTGTATCCTCTGCGCAATACATTTCGTACTGACTTTCCTTTACCCACCAGTCGTTGGCCACAATGCCGTGGTACTTTGGGGTGGTTCCCGTCGATATTGATGCATGTCCAGGTCCCGTATAGGTCGGAATGTAGTTGTAGTGGGTATTGCGGTATACTTTTCCTTCATCTAGAAGAATACGGAATCCACCATCTTCAGCAAACTGATGATTAAATCGCTGCAGATATTCTGCGCGCATTTGATCAACGACGACTTGCACTACCAGTTTAGGCTGTGCCTGAAGGCTTATTGCGATTAGGAGGGCAACTGCTGCTCCAATTGATCTTTTTCTATTTGAATATCTTCCCATTGATTCATTTTGGAGGCTAGCTCCTCTTTTTTCTTCTCGTATTTCGGATAAAAATCAGGATCTTTCATCAGCTCCAAATAGCTATCAGCATCCGCTAATTTCGCATCCCAATCTTCCAAGGTCCCCTCTAAGTTCTCAATTTCCGCTTCAACATCGGCCAACTTTCGCGATAAACTGCGGATATCTTTTTCAAGCTGCTTCCGCTCCTTATACCCGAGCTGACCGTCGTCTTTCTTTTGCGCTTTCTTCGATTTCTTTTCCGTGGCCGATTTTGCCTCGACTGCGCGCATATTTTCCAGCTTGCGCTGCTCGAGATAATAGTCAATGCCACCAAGCAATGTTTTTACACGTTGGTCCCTAAACTCTACAGTTTTCGTCACCAGACCTTCCAAGAACTCGCGGTCGTGACTCACCACCAGCAACGTTCCATCAAAAGACAACAAACTCTTCTTCAGAACGTCCTTACTGTTCATGTCGAGGTGGTTCGTGGGCTCATCCATCACCAAGAAGTTAATAGGCTTCAGCAAGAGCTTACAAAGCGCTAATCGACCGCGCTCTCCACCGCTTAGCACCTTCACTTTCTTCTCAACGTCTTCACCACGGAACATGAACGATCCCAACAAACTTCTCGCATGCTTACGCATCTCCTCCGGCGCAGCATTCTCGATGGTCTGTAAAGCCGTTAAATTTCCGTCCAGTTCGTCTGCCTGATCCTGTGCGAAATACCCTACCTGAACATTGTGTCCTAGTTCGAGCATCCCCTCTGCACTAATCTCTTTCAAGAGCGCCTTTACCAGCGTAGACTTTCCTTGGCCATTCTGACCAACAAAGGCCACTCGATCCCCGCGCTCAATCTCTAAATCAACGCCGCGAAGCACCAAATTCTCTCCATAGGCTTTACGAACGTCTTCTGCTTTGGCAACGACCTTCCCAGACCTTGGGGCAGGCTGAAACTTAAAGTGCATCGCCGAGGTATCCTCTTGGTCCACCTCAATGCGCTCCATGCGTTCTAGCTTTTTAATCAAACTCTGCGCAAACGACGCCTTCGAAGCTTTCGCGCGGAACCGTTCGATCAACTCTTCGGTTTGCTTAATCTCCCGCTCCTGATTTTTCGCGGTGGCTAGCTGCTTCTCGCGTAAATCCGCGCGAAGCTCCACATACCTCGTGTAAGGGGCATTAAAATCATAGGCCTTACCGAGTGTAATTTCGATAGTTCGGGTGGTGACATTGTCCAAAAACGTTCTATCGTGACTCACTACCATCAAGGTCTGATTGCTCTCACTCAAATGTTTTTCAAGCCACATGATACTTTCGATATCGAGGTGGTTGGTCGGCTCATCCAATAGAAGCAGCTCTGGCTTCTGCAAAAGCAATCGAGCCAATTCCGCTCGCATTCGCCATCCACCAGAGAAGGTGTGCAACGGTTTTTCAAAAGTTTCCGGTGTGAACCCTAACCCTTTTAGAACCAGCTCTACATCGGCATCGATGCTATCTCCTCCGAGCAGACCGAAGCGCTCGCTCAGCTCACTCAACTCGTCAATAAGGGCGGCATAGCTCTCGCTTTCGTAATCGGTGCGGACTTCGAATGCTTTATTGATCTCTTCGATACGTGTATTAATGCGTGTCAATTCATCAAAGGCACTGCGCGCAATCTCGACAATGCTCTTGTCCATGTCCATCTTCAAGTCTTGACGTAGAAAACCAATCCTGACCTCTTTCGCCTTACTAATGGATCCTTCATCTAGCGAATAATCACCAGCGATCAACTTTAGAAGGGTAGATTTCCCAGCACCATTTCTCCCCACAAGACCAATGCGGTCTCCTGGGTTAATTTGAAATCCAATGGCATCAAATATGGCACGGCCTCCGAAGAATAACGAGGCCTTGTTCAAGGCTAAAATCATCGTGACAAAAGTAGCAAAACGAATTGCCTGTGCGCCGTAATTTTGACCAAACTAAAGGAACGTTATCATCATGCTAAAGGGAACGAAAGTCTACAGCATTACTAGGAGTAAATGTCCACGTTGTATGGAAGGGGATATCTATCCAGATAAAAACCCCTATCGATTCAAAACTATGACCGACTTTAACCCGCGCTGCAGCGTTTGTGACCAAAATTTCGAACCCGAGCCCAACTTTTACTATGGGGCGATGTACGTAAGCTACGGCTACACCGTGGCCCTGTTTGTTGCCGTATACATCATCTTCGGAATATGGATGGGGTGGACCATGTGGCCCACAGTTGGCGCTTTAGCCGTAATGCTAGTTCTTCTTGCACCGGTCATATTCAGAATCTCACGAACGACATGGCTGTCCATGTTCGTGAAATACGACAAGAATTTTAAGAAAAACGGGTAGGTAAACACTCCTCAAGCAAATCAGTACCGTACATAAAGTGCTCTACAAGCACCTTGGCGAGGTACGGTGCCATCAGAACGGCACGTGAGCCCATACCGC
>CATAPZ010000172.1:0-3597 GCA_949486955.1 Cryomorphaceae bacterium
CTTTTTGGGGTGGAAGAGGCGAGTACAGCCTACCCATGGCTTGTACTTCTCGCAGTGGGGCAACTCACTAACGCCTTTGCAGGGCCTGTGTTGAACATTCTCAACATGACGGGGTACGAGAAAAGTGCGCGCAACACCATGCTTATTATCGCGGTGCTCAACATCGTTTTTAACCTTGTGCTCATTCCGCTTTACGGCCCACTCGGTGCGGCGGTAGCGACTACGGCGACCATGATGGGTTGGAACATTTGGGCGGCCTACCTGGTCTACAAGTACCACGGGGTCATTGCCGTACCTTTTTTGACTAAAATTCGCCGCCATGACTAAGACTAACCTCTTTCTCATAGGTGCGGCAAAGGCAGGGACCACCGCCTTAGCAGAGATGCTGGGAAATCATTCAGAAATCAGTCCTCTGGCGATCAAAGAACCGGGGCATTTTTGCGACGATATCTATGCGGAAGGTTTCTCTGCGGGTTACCAAAAAATGCTCCGTTGGGATGAAGCACAATACTTTCACGCTGGAGCATTGGATGGGCGACACATGGCCTTTGTCCAAGGACGTGAAAACTACGAACGATTGGTAGCCGCGGCCGAGGAAGCATCCTATATTCTCGATGCTTCAACAGCTTATCTTCCTTCAGTAAACGCAGCTGAAAATATTGCAGACTACAACTCTGAAGCGAAGATTATTGTAAGTCTGCGCAATCCATCGACTAGGGCCTACAGTCATTATAATATGGCGAGGAAATACGGCAAAGAACAGCGCTCGTTTTTGGAAGCTATTACAGCAGAAGGCGCTTTAGAAAAAGCCCTGTGGGGCTGGGACGAATGTTATTTGGAATTGGGCATGTATGCGCCGCAATTGGAGCGCTGGCTCAAACATTTCCCGAAGGAAAATATTCATGTAGTTTGGCAGGATGAATTGTTGGCAGAGCCAGCAGCGACTCTGCAAGGCATTTCGAAGTTTCTAGGCTTGACAGAGGAATTGAAACCTTTGGTCGAGGAGAAACACGGTGCTGAGGTTCCTAAGAACAAGGCGGTGGGCAAGGTGCTGGGTGGAATTGGCCCGGCAGTAGCTTCCGTTTTACCGGAAAAAATCAAGGCGAGCGTAAAAAATATCGTCTTAGCTAAGCCTGAAGGTATGGAAGAGGCGGCTCACTCGTTTTTACTTCGTTATTTTGCACCGTCCATTGAAGCACTAGAAAAACTTCTAGAAAAGAATTTAACACACTGGAAATAAATTGAATATGGAATACAGCAGCTCAAATTTGATCTCGTTTGTCTACAAGAATTGGAAGCCATTGGTGGTCATTCCATTCCTGTCTATGGTGGTCGCTGTGGTTTTTAGCGGACCTACCTTCATTAAGCCGCTTTTCGAATCTCAGGTGATACTCTTCCCGTCTACAACCAATTCTGTTTCGAAGGCCCTCCTTCCACAGACCAACGGGTACGGTGATGAGGATATCTTCGAATACGGCGACGAGCAACAAGCCGAACAGCTTTTGCAAATCCTGAGTTCTGGTGAAATACGCGACAGTGTCATTGCCAAATTCGATCTGATGAACCATTATGACATTGATACAGCTTCTGATTATCCGCGTACGAAGCTTTTCAAAGAGTACGAAAATAAAATTGAGTTCAACCGTACCCAATTCATGTCCGTAGAGATCAATGTTCTTGATACCGATCCTCAAATTGCAGCGGACATTGCCAATTACATCTACAAGCTCGTAGATAGGGTGAAGCGTCGTGTCGCAAAGAACCGCGCTCAGATGGGACTTCAGATTGTAGAAAACGAATACCGTAGTCTCCAAGGTGAGATTCAGACTATGGAAGATAAGATCACTGAACTTCGCTTTAAAGGGGTGCACGATTACGAAAGCCAAAGTGCGGTCTTCAATGAGCAGTACGCTATTGCATTGGCAGCCGGGGCTTCTCAATCTCGCATCAAGCAGCTTGAGCGTCGCCTTGATACCTTGGCGAAATACGGCGGTAAATATGTTGCTATTCGCGATGAGCTTCAATTGCTCAAAGAGGAGGAGGTAAAGCTGAAGACGAAATTTGACCAGGCGAAGGTGGATGTGAATCAAAACCTTCCTGCCACCTTTAAAGTAGATGAAGCACGTCCTGCTGAACGCAAGACGTATCCAAAGCGCAGCATACTCATCCTTGCTGTTGGTTTCGCTGTCTTTATCCTCGTGGTATTTACCCTGCTTGTTCGCGGTACTTTCTTAGAACTTCGCGCTAAAGCGTAGTGACTTCGGCCAAGCAAATAAGCCCTAAGGGTATTGCGATCATCGCACTGTTCGTCTTACCGTTCATTGGTCTCATTGTAGCCAAAGAGTGGTGGGAACTGATGCTTTTGCCCGCCGGTTTACTCGTGGTGTGGCTCACCTTATACCGATTAGATTGGGCCATGTGGTTTGTGGTCTTATCCACACCTCTTTCTGTAAATCTTACTGACCTTACTGGAGGTGCCGGTCTTTCCCTTCCAACAGAGCCTATGCTTGTTTTAATCACAGGCTTAGTTATCGTCAAAATGCTCTTTATGGGGGAGTATGATATCCGACTGATTAAACACCCGATCTCCATTGCCATCTACATTTATTTGGCCTGGATGCTGTTGACGGTCATCACGTCCCAACTCCCTTTAGTTTCATTAAAGCAATGGATTACTCGTGTGTGGTTCATTGTACCTTACTACTTTGTATTGGGCCATTTATTCCTGCGCGATCCTAAAAACGCGGTCCGATTCCTTTGGCTCTTCCTTGTTCCGCTCATTATTGCCTGTACCTACACCATGGTCATCCACAGTCAATACGGTTTTACTAAAAAGACCTCTACTTGGGTGATGTTTCCGCTGTTCAAAGAACACACCTCCTACGGCGCTGTGTTGGCCATGTTCTACCCAGCTGCGCTATACCTCACATTCCGTAAATCCTCATGGGGGTTTAACGCCATTGCCGCTGCACTCTTGGTCCTTCTTACTGCAGCCACCGTACTCTCTTATACCCGTGCAGCTTGGCTTTCCCTCCTGGGCGCCGGTGCAGTGTATTTGGTCTACGCCTTCCGCATGTCGAAAACGGTAGTCTGGTCACTGGCAGTTTTAGTGCTATTGGTTGCAGGTCTTAATTTCTCGTACATCAGTTCTAAGTTCGAACGCAATACTCAGGATTCTTCGGACGATTTGAACGAACACGTTGCCTCGGTAACGAATGTCAGTACGGATGCCTCTAACCTCGAACGCATCAATCGATGGAATTGTGCCATAAGGATGTATGCAGAACGTCCTTTCTTAGGTCACGGTCCTGGAACCTACATGTTCTTGTACGCACCTTATCAAAAGCCTTCGGAGAAAACCATCATCTCCACCAATGGCGGAAACAGGGGCAATGCGCACAGCGAATACTTAGGGCCTCTAGCGGAATCCGGCACTTTTGGCCTACTCACCTTCCTGGGAATCATCATCACGGTTATTGTGGTAAGTATAAATTCATACCAACGGTTAGAAAACGACCGAGTAAAAGGACTGCTGCGCGTGGCCTTTCTAGGACTGATCACCTACTATTTACACGGATTCCTGAACAACTTTTTGGA
>CATAPZ010000173.1:0-1557 GCA_949486955.1 Cryomorphaceae bacterium
ACCATACTCTGTTCAATCAAATGCGATGCCTTTAGTTCGTTCTCAATCAACTGTGGTGCTACATATTTACCTCCAGAGGTCTTGAACATTTCTTTCTTACGGTCTGTGATACGAATGAAACCGTCTTCAATTACTCCAATATCACCAGTTTGGAACCAATCGCCGGTCATCACCTCTGCGGTCAGTTCAGGCTGTTTGTAATAGCCCATCATGATGTTGGGACCTTTTGCCAGGATCTCGCCATCCTCTGCAATCTTAACTTCAACACCATCAATCACTTTACCGACTGCGCCAATGCGCAGCATACCGGGTTGCGCCGTAGTATTCACAGAAATCACTGGAGACGTTTCCGTCAGTCCGTAACCTTCGAGAATAGGCACGCCAATCCCATTGAAGAATCGCGCCAAACGCGGTTGCAAGGCTGCCGATCCCGAAGCGACAGCTTTGATCTCTGTCATCCCTAAAGCAGCACGGACCTTGCTGAATACGAGCTTGTCCGCAATGCCTAATTTCCAATGATAGAAACCTCCATTTGCATGTTCCGGCTCCCATTGTAAAGCAAGGCTAACGGCCCATTCAAAGATTTTAGTTTTCAGACCGCCTGCACTGGTACCATTCGCAACAATGCCGTCAAAGAACTTCTCTAAGAGACGAGGAACAGCAGTGAAAATTGTGGGTTGGCAGTAATTTAAATCGGCTTTGATGGTTTCAATAGACTCCGCAAAATAGATGCTGGCGCCATTGTACATATATAAGTATTGGATGAAACGCTCGAAGCTGTGGCAGACGGGCAGGAAGCTCAATGTTTTTGCTTCACCTTTAACAAGGCCCGGAATACGCGGTGTAGCTGCAATGACGTTACTAACCACATTTTTGTGGCTTAACATAACGCCTTTTGGTAGACCCGTGGTTCCAGAGGTATAAATAATTGTGGCAAGATCTTCTGGTTTTACAGCATCACGTGCTTTTTCAACTTCTGCTTGACGGGTTTGATCCGCACCTAAGGCCAGCACTTCTGACCAGTGGTTCTTACCCTCATAGTGTTCAAAGGTGAAGACCTTCTTCATGTGCTCGCATTTACCGAGAACTGCGGATACTTTATCGTAAAGCTCATCGTTGGAGACAAAGCAGTAAATACTCTCGCTGTGATTGAAGATGTATTCGTAATCTGCTTCGGTCATGGTAGGATAGATGGGTACATCTACAGCGCCAATTTGCAAAAGCGCGTGGTCCATAATGTTCCATTCGCAACGGTTGTTGTGCGAGATCAGCGCAACCTTATCGCCATGTTTAACACCAAGCTCGAGCAATGCACGGCTCGTTTGGTCTACGGCTTCAATGAATTCTTTTGTACTGTATGATTTCCATTCACCGCCAACCTTAGAGGTCATCATCAGCTTCATTGGGATGTGTTCCAACTGGTAATGGGGAATATCGAATAATCTAGTGGGTTGTTTCATGGTTTTATTCTCTTGAAAAATGTGTGTTTTTGCGAAGGTTCAATATAGCAAAAATGTACTATTGACCTTTAAAGGAATTGCGATCATACAACACCTC
>CATAPZ010000174.1:0-2208 GCA_949486955.1 Cryomorphaceae bacterium
GCCCTTTCTTCGAGCTCGGGACAATTTATGCTTCAAGAACAAACCATTCAATGCATACATACAGGCTCTGAAACGCGCGTTACCCTCTTCTTTGCATGGGACTGGGATCGTATTCAATCTGCCCATACGGAAACAAAAAATTGGCTTAAAAATAAAAGCCAATGGGGGGCGTCAATCGCAGTAAACTTTGAAAAGCCAACGGTGTACATTGAAAGTAATGGAGCCGATGAATTGGTCAATGAGCTAGAAAAAAGTCTATCAAAAGACTTTCGTATTGGCGGTCGCGAATCTGCACAACTGGTTCTAGAGTGTAATGGGCAGATGGCTTCAGAAACTGCAGGAGTTGGGCAGGTTCGTGATACGATGGTGCGCCACAAAGTTCGCATCGAAGTCCAATTTTCACTCTTGAGCACTGAAAACAACTCTATGCTTTGGAACAGCACAACCATATCTGGAACAGCCATTTCTGCCTCACAAGAAACCGCCTTAAACAGTGCCAAATCTGAATTTATAGACGATTTCAACTACCTACTCCTACCTCAGATACTGCGAAGTTTAGACTTTTAAATTATACTATGCACGCATAGTATAATTTAGTATATTGGTTTCATCATTAGAAGTATGAAACCACAAGAAACCTTTGACTTTCAAATCCGGAAATCCTGGATTGCTTTGTCAAAAATGTACAATGAGCAAGTAGCCCAGTACGGTCTCACCGTCGCAATGGGATTTGCTTTATTGAACATTGATATTAAAAACGGAACCCCTTCCACTTCCCTAGGACCGAAAATGGGCATGGAAAGCACCTCACTAAGTCGTTTACTCAACAGCTTAGAAAAACAGGCCTTGATTGCAAGAGAATCGAATCCAAACGACGGTCGCAGCGTTTTAATAAAATTGACCAAGGAAGGCTTAAAAATGCGCAACTACAGTAGGCAAGCGGTATTGGATTTTAACCATCAGGTATTGGCTGAAGTTAGCGAAGAAGATGTACGCGGTTTCTTCAAAGTAATGGCCACTGTGAGCGAGGTAGTCGATACGCATAGGGCGGAAGAAACCCTCAAGATGACCTAAACCTGCGCTTTAGCGCAAATACAATAGGGTACATTACCCAAAAACAGAGTGAATAAACGCTGCCTATTAATCGGGCGGCGTTTTTTTTTATGCGTAACTTTTTTAGTATTTTCAACCCTATAGAAACCATCCGCCGCCATGAATGAAGTCAAACATTGTCCTAAATGTTCCAGCGCAAGCTATGTGAAAAGTGGGATAATTAAAGAGCGTCAACGCTACCGTTGCAAAGAATGCAACTACTATTTCACAGTACAAAAATTAGGCAAACGCATTTCTGATTATTACGTCGTTAAAGCCCTTCAGCTTTATATAGAAGGGGTGAGTTATCGTGAAATTGAACGCATTTTAGGCATCTCCCACGTAAGCGTAATGAATTGGGTCAAAACCTATAAAATCAAGAGACCCCAGCTTCAGTACAATCACAAACCCAGTTTTGAAGTGCTTGAACACGAGCAGCTTTTGGAACGCATGAAATCGCCAGAGTATTTAGAGCAGAAAGGCCTACTTATTTCGGAAGTAGAAGGTAAATTTTTTGTCCTAAATTGGAATCAGAACCACTAACTCACGGACCAATGGATCAAATTCAACTAAGGACCTTCTCAGATTATGAGAAAGCCTATGCCGCATCAATAAATGACCCTGTTAAATTCTGGGAAGAAATCGCAGCAGCATATAGCTGGCAAGCGCCTTGGCATAAAACGCTTGAATGGGAATTTGAGACGCCCGCAGTAAAATGGTTTCAAGGAGGACGTCTGAACATTACTGAAAACTGCCTTGACCGCCATCTTAAAGAACGTGGAGCGGATATCGCGCTCTTGTGGGAACCGAATGATCCAAAGGAACAAGAAGTACGCCTCACGTATAGCGAATTGCACAATGAAGTAAGTCGTTTCGCGAATGTTTTAAAGGCGAAAGGTGTTAAAAAAGGAGATCGGGTTGCCGTCTACATGCCGATGATTCCCGAATTAACCATTGGCGTTCTTGCCTGTGCACGTATTGGTGCGGTACACTCCGTCGTATTTGCTGGATTTTCTTCGAATGCCTTAGCGGATCGAATCAACGATAGTCAGTGTGTTTGTGTTTTAACCGCTGATGGAATGTATCGCGGTGCAAAAGCTTTACCTGTAAAAGCAA
>CATAPZ010000175.1:0-4944 GCA_949486955.1 Cryomorphaceae bacterium
GATCCCTACTACAATGCACTTCAAGTTAAGTTTAGCTATGTGATCACCTGTCATAAAAGTCAGGGCGGCCAGTGGGAACAGGTTATTATCGAACATCCATATCTGCCCGATGGGCCGTCACCAATCTATTACAAATGGCTCTACACAGCATTAACCCGGGCCTCTCAGAAAGCTTATTTATTGGGGTTCCCTCCGGATTGGTTTGACGTATCTTAGCAGCCTTATCACAGTACCATGAAATACATTATAAGTCGAGTTATTTTAGGTCTCATTGGTTGGAAAGTTGTAGCCCCAGAGGAGATTAAAAAGAAGGCCAGGAATACCGTAACAATCGCCGCTCCGCATACTTCAAACTTTGATACCATTCTTGCCCTAGGTACGTTTTGGCAAATGCGTCTGCCGATGAAATTCCTCATCAAAGACTTCTACACCAAATGGTATTTCTTTGGATTCTTCACTTGGCTAGGAGCAATTGGTGTAAACAGGGAACAGCGCTCCAACTTGGTGGCCACTAGTGCAAAACTGATGAAGGAGGGCGATATCAACCTCATTGTAAGCCCTGAAGGCACTCGCAGCTATACTGAAAAATGGAAAAGCGGATTCTATTACATCGCAAAAGAAGCCGGAGTAGATATAAGCCTTGGATTTGTCGATTACAAGAACAAACGGGCAGGAATCACCAAGGTCATTTCGCCAACAACTTTGGAGGAAACGAAAGCGGAATTGACCGCATTTTATAAAGACATCCAGGGCAAGTATCCTGAGAAGTTTAATACCAACATGAAGTAGTGGCTCGAGCAGCGTTACATTTTCCAGATTCGTTAACTGCAAGCATCCAACTCAAAGAACAAGAGGGTCAGGAGCTCATCTTTGATGCTGTTCGCAAAAAATGGTTGGTATGTACGCCCGAGGAATGGGTGCGACAGCACGCAGTTCAATACTTGGTCGCATTGGGATACAGTATTCACCACCTTCAAATTGAAAGTGGTTTAAAAACAGGGTTCAATTCAAAGCGCAGCGATATCATCGCCAACATTAATGGAAAACCTGAGGTGCTTGTTGAATGTAAAGCTCCAGAAGTCGCTTTGAGTCAGAAAACCTTCAATCAAGCGTTCAACTACAACAATACCATTGGAGCACCACTAATCTGGCTTACCAACGGTTTACAACATCTCTATTGGGACTGTAAAAACAACAGACAGCTCGAGCAATTGCCTGCCAAAGTTTAACGCAATCGATCTAACGAACGAACCTTTGCCTCGTCTTTCTGTATGCCTTTTGAGGCCAAAAATGCCAATACAATATTGATAAACGGCACCACAACACCCCATGAGGCTGAGCCACCTTCGCCTTGAATAATCCAAATCAGTGCGCCTAGGACCACGAGGCTGACCAACATACCCAAGCGAACGATGAGCAATTGTAGGTTGCGATTGTTGTACAAAAGAATAGACCCAGAAAACAATGCCATCGAACCCCCAAAGCCGCCAAAGGTTGATGCATTGGCCGTCGCAGCGAATGTTGCACCTTCTAAAGCGTACATAGGTAAAACAAATGCTGCCAATGCGCTAAAGATTGCAGCGGCGAATAAATAAAGCGTTTGAATGCGTTGAATCATGGGTTAAATATTTTGACAAAGTTGAAAAAAAATCGGCTTTACCCCACCCAATATTGCGAAACTCACTATTATTGTATAACAATGATCGAAGGAAACCTACCTATCGGTTTCTTTTACAATTATTCCCACACACATGTTGACTGAAAAAGATTTGCAATCGCGCAAATTGCCTGAATTAAAAGAATTGGGCAGTAAACTAGAGATACCAAAAGCCAAAACCATGAAAAAAGGCGAGTTGGTAGATGCTATTAAAGTAAAGCTGAATATTGCGTCAGGAGCTCAGGATCCTAAGGAAGAGGCTCACAAAGCCAAAACGGAGCAAGCGCCTAAAAAAGAGGCGGCTGCAGAAGGTGGCAACCAAAACGAAGGCCGTAAAGAGCGCCATCAGGGCGATCACCAAAACCGCAAAGGACCTAAGAACGACCGCAACCGCAGCAATCACAACAATCACAACAACAACCGTCGTCGACCGAAGGAATTCCATTTTGAGGGTATCATTGCCAACGAAGGTGTTCTTGAGATCATGCCAGACGGCTATGGATTTTTGAGAAGTTCAGATTACAACTACTTAAATTCTCCAGATGATATTTACGTAAGCCAAAACCAGATCCGAAGCATGGGTCTGAAAACGGGTGATACCGTAAGCGGAGAAGTTCGCCCTCCACGTGAAGGTGAAAAGTACTTCCCACTTGTGAAGGTGAACAGCATCAACGGCCGTAGCCCGGAATTTGTACGCGATCGTGTAGCATTCGAGCACTTGACTCCCTTGTTCCCGAACGAAAAATTTGACATTACATCACGTCAATCCTCAACTTCCACACGCATTATTGACCTCTTCTCTCCTATTGGAAAAGGACAGCGTGGTCTGCTCGTAGCACAACCAAAGACCGGTAAAACCACGTTGATGAAGGAGGTGGCCAATGCCATTGCAGCGAACCACCCTGAGGCATATATGATTGTACTTCTGATTGACGAACGTCCGGAAGAGGTCACAGATATGTCGCGCAGCGTAAACGCGGAGGTTGTAGCTTCTACCTTTGATGAGCCGGCAGACCGTCATGTTAAGGTGGCCAACATCGTCTTAGAAAAAGCAAAGCGCATGACCGAATGTGGGCACGATGTAATCATAATGCTCGATTCAATTACACGCCTTGCTCGTGCTTACAACACCGTAAGCCCGGCCTCAGGGAAGATTCTCTCAGGTGGTGTGGATGCCAACGCGCTGCAAAAACCGAAGCGCTTCTTTGGTGCTGCGCGTAACATCGAAGGAGGCGGTTCATTGACCATCCTTGCTACAGCTCTGATCGATACCGGTTCGAAAATGGACGAAGTGATCTTCGAAGAATTCAAAGGAACAGGTAACATGGAGATGCAATTGGATCGTCGTATCGCCAACCGCCGTATCTGGCCAGCTATCAACTTGATAGAAAGTGGTACACGTAAGGAAGACCTTCTTTTGGCACCAGATGTATTGCAACGCATGTGGATTATGAGAAAATATTTGGCAGACATGACCCCTATCGAGGCCATGGAATTCCTAAACGATCGTATGCGTCAGACAAAGGACAATGCAGAATTCTTGATTTCAATGAACGGCTAAGTAGGGCCGGTTTTGATATGTCTAGAACCGGCGCCCGATGGGCGCCGGTTTTTTTTTATACCTTAAAGGAAACAAAACCTACAACGATGAAAAAAATCTTTTTACTCGCTTCACTCCTATTCGGAACATTGGGAGCACAAGCACAATCCGTGGAAGTATCGCTAGGAACAGGAGCTTTGTTAAACGGCCAGCTCAAACTAGAGGGCATGTACCATTTGGACGACATGAAAACGGTTAACCTAGAAATGCGATTGATCAACAATGAGCTTACTTCTGATGATGCGACCGTTCTAGCTGCAGCTACAGGATTCGTATTGAGCCCTGAGTTTATAATGTATTTTGACAACTCTGCGGATGATAATGAAGGTATGTATCTCGGTGCCTATGCTCGATTTAAATCCATGGCTACTTCTGGTTGGGAAGAGTTCGATGACAATTTCAATCTGGTTGCTGCAAACTTCACACAAACGGCCCTTGGTGCAGGCTTAAACCTTGGTTGGCACGGTGCCCTAGAAAACGGAATTACCGTAAGGGTTTATGCAGGTGCTGGCTACAATGCAGTGAATACCATTACTCACACAGATACCTATGAATCTAGCCTTTCATTGGTTTACGGAGTGCCTTTCCATGTGCGCTCGGGAATCAATATTGGATATAGATTCTAGACGTTTACGAACAGAATTAAAAAACCGGCGCCCGATGGGCGCCGGTTTTTTTATACCTCGCTGGCAAATTGTTTTTCGTACAGATTGAAGTAAGCACCTTCTTTCGCAAGGAGTTCGCTGTGGTTGCCCATTTCAATCACCTTGCCCTTGTCCAATACAATGATGCGATCTGCGTGCTGTATGGTTGACAGTCTGTGAGCGATAATCACTGAAGTTCTATCCTTGGTAAGAGCTATCAGTGCGCGTTGGATGAGTTCTTCTGTATGAGAATCAATGCTTGAAGTGGCCTCATCGAGAATCAGCACTTTTGGATTCGTAACATATGCTCTTAAAAATGCAAGAAGCTGACGCTGACCTGCAGAGAGCACACCACCGCGTTCCTGTACATTGTAGTCTAAACCTTCTGGGAGCTCTTCTATAAATTCTAAAATACCTATGGCTTCAGCGGCCTTGAGCAGGACCTCGTCAGAAATGTGCTCATCGCCAAGAACGATATTGGCCCGCACCGTGTCCGAGAATAAAAAGACATCCTGAAGCACCAAGGATAGCTGCTCACGAAGGGCATGAACATTAATGTCCTTGAGCTCAACACCATCAATAGTGATTGATCCATCACTGTACGGATAGAATCCCATGAGCGCAGAAATGATGGTACTCTTTCCAGCTCCGGTAGCACCTACGATAGCGACTGTTTCTCCTCGAGCTACCTCGAAGCTCACGTCTTTGAGTATAGGCTCATCCGGATTGTAGCTAAAGTGAACGTTTTTAAAGGCAATTTCACCCTGCAGGTTCTCTATTTCATACGTACCGTTGGGCTCAATTTCATGATTGCTGTCGAGCAGTTTAAGGACGCGTTCCGAGGCTACCATACCCATCTGTAAGGTGTTGAATCTGTCTGCCAGTTGACGCAGAGGCCTAAAGAGCATGCCAATGAAAATGATCATTGCCGTAAGTTCTCCGATCGTTACACTGCCGCCGATTGCAGCATTCATCCCGCCGTACCAAACGGCCAAACCAATAGACATGGCGCTAAGAACTTCGATGATTGGGAAGAACAGTGC
>CATAPZ010000176.1:0-2814 GCA_949486955.1 Cryomorphaceae bacterium
AAGAGCGGCGCGGCTCCAAAGAAATTCCTGTTTTTTCGGCTCAGATTTCAGTTCGGCGAATCGCTGATGATCGGCAACGCTGAATTGGTCCATAATAGTCTCGCCCTGGGAATCAGGGTTGAAGGAAACCTGAACGGAATCTTCGAGGTATTTAAATGGATAAATCAACATTCTATTGAACTGTTTGTAAGACCCTTGTGTTGTGTATCTTTGCAGCAAATTTATATACTACATGAGTACAACTACACAGTACGTACCGTACAAAGTTAAAGATATGTCATTGGCCGATTGGGGCCGCACAGAAATCAAGCTTGCCGAAGCAGAGATGCCAGGTCTTATGGCCCTGCGTGAGGAGTTTGGTGCAAGTAAACCTTTGGCAGGTTCGCGCATCGCCGGTTGTTTGCACATGACCATCCAAACGGCGGTATTGATTGAAACATTAGTAGAGCTAGGTGCAGATGTGACCTGGTCTTCTTGTAATATTTTCTCAACCCAAGACCACGCGGCAGCAGCCATCGCAGCAGCAGGTATTCCTGTATATGCTTGGAAGGGTATGAACGAGGAAGAGTTCAACTGGTGTATCGAGCAGACGCTATTCTTCGGTGAAGACCGTCAGCCGTTAAACATGATTTTGGACGACGGTGGTGATTTGACCAATATGGTGTTCGACGAGTACCCAGAGTTGGTAGCCGGCATCAAAGGATTGTCAGAAGAAACTACAACAGGTGTACACCGCTTGTACGAACGTGAGATCAACGGAACGCTTGTACTTCCAGCGATTAACGTAAACGACTCTGTAACGAAGTCGAAGTTTGATAATAAATACGGTTGTCAAGAATCAGCAGTAGATGCGATTCGTCGTGCTACGGATGTGATGATCGCAGGTAAAGTTGCTGTTGTTGCCGGTTACGGTGACGTGGGTAAGGGTACTGCGGCGTCATTGCGCGGTGCAGGTGCACGTGTTATTGTGACGGAAATTGATCCTATTTGTGCATTGCAAGCAGCGATGGACGGCTTCGAGGTGAAGCGTATGGAAAACGCTATCCCACGTGCACAGATTGTTGTTACAGCAACAGGAAACAAAGACATCATCACTGAAGAGCACTTCAAGATGATGAACGATAAAACCATCCTTTGTAACATTGGCCACTTCGACAACGAGATCGATATGGCATGGTTGAACGGAACGTATGGCGATACGAAGAAGGTGATTAAGCCTCAGGTAGACCTTTATAATGTAGAAGGCAACGAGATTATCGTATTGGCAGAAGGCCGTTTGGTAAATCTTGGTTGTGCTACAGGTCACCCGTCGTTTGTAATGTCGAACAGCTTTACCAACCAGGTATTGGCACAGTTGGAGTTGTGGAACCACAGCGACAAGTACGAGAACAAGGTGTACACGCTTCCTAAGCATTTAGATGAGAAGGTAGCAGCCTTGCACTTGGCTAAGATTGGTGTAGAGCTCGAGACGCTTCGTAAAGACCAAGCCGATTACATCGGTGTGAAGGTTGAAGGACCGTTCAAGCCAGAACACTACAGATACTAAGAACTAGTGATAAGGAAGCCGCTTCAAATAGAAGTGGCTTCTTTTTTGGCATAGTTTTTCTGATATTTAAGGAAACAAAACACCCGCATGCGCCACTTAAAATTTGCTCTTCTATTCACTTTGGCTCCGCTTTTTTCTAACGCGCAGGCAGAATTGACTTTAGGGGAGATAGATATGGGCATTCTTGCGGGCTATCACACACTTCTCACAGATCCTACCGCATTTGTTCTTGGCGAGGAATATGAATTAGGGGGGTACCTGCACGACCTAGATAATGGGGGTGTACTTGCTTTTACAGCTTCCTACATTCGCAATGGTGCTTTTGGCAGCAATTATGCGCTTCCTCAGTATAGCTATAATGTGGGTCGATTCACTTCAGCAAAAGTGCGCTTCGGTAAATTGTGGGAGGGCGACGTCTTTGACATTTTCTTAAATGTCGGTTTTGGATACATGACCGGTGCGGATTATTCTGAAAAGACCGGACTAGTGGATTTATTGTTTATCGATCCAGACAACCCCGTGAATGTATTTACTATTCCGATTGGCATGGACATTCAATGGTACGGCTTTGACGGCAGTATAAATGCACTGGGTTTGAAGTACGAGATCAATGGGTGGAACAACTACTTGGGAGTAGGATTTACGTACCTGTTGTAGTGTCTTTGGTTCGTCGCTCGTATGCACGCATCTTTTTATGGGTTCACATTGTGAGCCAATTCTTTATGTGGATGGACGAAGGCTATTATGACTTTCGCTGGATGTCCGACGGTTGGAATTGGATCATTTATTTTGTGTACACGGCGCTTATTACCGCTTTTAGTATTGCGTTTCATCGTGTCGCCTTTGGGAAATCAAAAGGGTCTGGAATAAAAATAGCGGCTTCCGTAGGCTTCGGTTTTGTCCTCATGGCTGGATTATTACTATTGCTTTATATGAATAGTTCTTGGAGCGTTTATCAAGACTAGCAAAGTAGGGCGGGTGGAAATTAAAAACCCCCGGTTCGCGCAGCGAACCGGGGGTTTTTAATGTGTTCTACAGATGTGATTTAGCTTCCGCAAGCCTCACATTCTGGGTTGTCAATGCTGCAGGCTTTGGGTTGCTCTGCTTGCTCTAATTCTTGAACGAAGCTTGCGAAAGAATCGTCCATTCCGAAATCGTTAGTATTCATTGCGTAGTGTTTTTGTTTAGACTCATTTCTAAACTACCAAATCGATTTACAGATTCAAGACCTTCCTAAAAAGCGTTATTAACAATTTCATTTTTTGATT
>CATAPZ010000177.1:0-1968 GCA_949486955.1 Cryomorphaceae bacterium
AGGATGAAAGAAGTTACCTGGAAAAGCCCGTCAAATATTGCCCTAGTAAAGTACTGGGGGAAATACCCTGTCCAATTACCCGCCAACCCGTCAATCAGCTTCACGCTGAGCGCAGCGGCGACCACAACCACACTCAAGTACAAACAAGGTACGGGTCAGGTAGTGGTTTTTCTAGAAGGTGAAGAAGCGCCGAGCTTTCTTCCCAAAATCTACACTTTTTTAGAGCGTACGAAAGAGCTATTTCCGTTTACAAGTGGATGGGATTTTGAAGTTCACACGACTAACAGCTTTCCTCACAGTTCCGGAATCGCTTCAAGCGCATCGGGCATGAGCGCCTTATCACTTTGCTTGATGAGCGTAAAGGAGGCATTAGGAATGCCCATTACCGACTTCTTTAAGGAGGCCAGTGAAGCAGCTCGACTGGGTTCCGGAAGTGGATCACGATCGCTCTACGGCCCCATGGCTGCTTGGGGGACACATGAGAATACACCCGGAAGTAACGACCGATTTGCTGTTGCTTACGACCAGATTGACCCCATATTTAGATCGTTTCAAGACACTATTCTACTCGTGGACAAGGGAACGAAAAAAGTAAGTTCCACTGTGGGACACCAACTCATGGAAGGTCATCCGTATGCCGCCGCAAGATTTCAACAAGCGCACACCAACCAAACAGCACTTTTAAACGCCTTGCGTGAAGGCGATCTGGAGAGTTTCGGCACCATTGTGGAAAGCGAAGCACTCACCTTGCATGCAATGATGATGGCTTCTACGCCTTATTTTATTCTGATGCATCCAAACACCCTAAAGGTGATTGAAGCGGTATGGGCCTTTAGAGAAGAAACGGGAACACCTTTGTACTTTACTTTGGATGCAGGAGCCAACGTTCACTTGTTGTACCCCGCTTCACATAAAGACGTAACTTTGTCGTTCATAGAAGAACACCTAAAAACTTTTTGTAAGGACGGGAGTTATCTCTGTGACGCTGTGGGCAAAGGCCCAGAAAAAATAGGTTAATGGAACATAAAAACCCACTCTACTACGGAAAAGTACTGCTCTTCGGAGAATATGGTATCATAAAAGATAGCATGGGGCTCTCTATTCCACATACCTACTACAAAGGCGCCTTCCAGTTCAACACTACTCCGAATGCAGAGCAATCAAAAAGCAACGAACACCTACACGCGTATTTGGGGTATTTAAAAAGCCCTGAAGCCCCGTGCCGGTTCGATTTTACTGCTTTTGAGAACGATCTGTCAAATGGACTATACTTTGATTCGAGCATACCGCAAGGATTCGGTGTTGGATCTTCGGGTGCATTAGTTGCGGCCATTTACGACCGTTACTGTCAAGATAAAATTCCAGCGAGCCCAGAGCAACCATCAGATATCAAAGCATTGAAGCAGTTGTTCAGTTGGATGGAGAGCTATTTCCATGGAAAAAGTAGCGGTATCGACCCCACAATTTGCTATTTGGGATTACCATTGTTGATCCAAAGTAAAGATGAATTAGGCACTGTTAGCTTACCAGTTAATGCAGGTAAAGGAGCGGTATTCTTACTCAACAGCGGCGCTCCAGGAGAAACCCAACCCATGGTTGCCATCTTTATGGAGAAACTCAAAGAAGAAGGCTTCCGAAAAATGCTGAAGGATCAGTTCGTGAAATACAACGACGCGTGTATTCAAGCCTTTGTTAAAGGTGATCGCGGTCCCTTATTTACCAACCTTAAGAAACTCAGCGCCTTAGTTTTGGATAATTTCGATCCTATGATTCCAAACGGTTTTCATAAACTATGGAAGGAAGGTCTAGAAACTGAGGATTACTTTTTAAAACTCTGCGGTTCTGGAGGTGGAGGATTTGTCATGGGATTCACTCGTGATTACGAGAGCATTAAAGATAAATTCCAGGGTTATGCCCCTGAAGTGGTTTACCGCTTTTGAAACCCATGAGTAAAAGGCGCTTAAATGC
>CATAPZ010000178.1:0-2522 GCA_949486955.1 Cryomorphaceae bacterium
CGCAACAGAGCCTATTATTTCCATTGAAATAGATCCTTCGAAGCGTTTGCTCGATATCGACAGGACAAACAACGTTTGGAACATCGACTAATAAAAAGGGCCCGCAATTGCGGGCCCTTCTGTTATCTTTTCTTCGGGCCACTCTTGTGCTTAGCCGCCTTTGTCATGCGCTTTTTAGCGCCTTTACCTAGGTTATACCCTTTTGCGTTTTTCGGTTTTTTCGGGTGCTTTGATGGACCCGGTTCCTCTAATTCTGATGCGGTTTTCCCGCTACGTGGGCTGACCTTACTCATCGAAACTGATGACTAATTCATCACTAGTAGCGTGCGTCTGGCAGGTCAAAACATAACCGTCCTTTACCTCATCATCTACCAACGCGTAGTTCATAACCATCTCTGCGGTTCCTTTGAGCACCTTCGCTCTACAGGTACAGCAAACGGCCCCTTTACAAGCGTAAGGCACATCAGCTCCGGCATCCAATGCCGCATCAAGAACATAGTCCTTAGGTCCCATTTCAAAATGCGTTTCCTCACCATCTAACACTACGGTAACCTTAGCATTTGCACTGGCCTTAGAGGATGATTTTGCTTTAGCCTCTGCCGTCACTCCTGCCGTGTTGAACAGTTCGAAATGAATAGTTGATTTTGCTGTTCCTAGCGATTCTAAAACCCCGCTCACCCCTTCAATCATGCCTAACGGCCCACATAAAAAGTGTCCCGTAGTTGTAGCTACATCGAAGAACTTTCCGTTGTACGCTTTTACCTTATCCGCATCTAGTCGACCAGAGGTATAATCGCTGCCTTGATCTTCACGGCTGAGAACGTGATGCACTTCGAAACGATCAACATAAGTGTTTTTCAAATCTTCCAGCTCATCTTTAAAAATGATACTGTTGCTGTTCTTATTCCCATAAAACAGGGTAAATGTACTATCGCTATCACTATTTAAAACCGATTTAGCAATGGCGGCAATAGGTGTAATACCCGAACCCGCAGCCCAGCCCACAACGTGTGCCGCGCTGCCTCCTTGTTTCCAAGCAAAGTTCCCCATAGGCGCCATGCTCTCAAGCGTGTCCCCAGCTTTTAGGGTTCTGTTTGCGTAGGTCGAAAACTTACCGCCTTCAATTTCCTTAATCGCTACACGCAACTCACCTTCGTGAGGCGCTGCACAAATAGAGTACGAACGGCGCACCTCTTCTCCGTTAATTGTAGCACGGAAAGTTAAATATTGTCCGGGCGTATATGTAAAAAGCGACCGCTGCCCCTCGCTGAGCTCAAACGCAACGCTTACCGCATCGTTTGTTTCACGACGCACCTCTTTAACGACAAGCGGGTAAAAAGTGCCTGTTGATGCCGCAGTACCGTTTGATTGCAATGATGGCTTTTGTTCTTTATTCTTTTTAAAAAATTTGAGCATGTTTCCTGTTTTGTGGTGTAAAGGTAGAGTGCAATATTAAACCATAACACTCCTTACGCTGTTGTGTTTTAACTTTGTAAGCGACCTAATACACAGAATGATGGGAACAAATGTATCATTAGAAGAAAATTTTCAGACGTACGTCGATGGGGAAAACAAGGTTGAACCCAAAGATTGGATGCCTGAAAAATACAGAAAAACCCTAATCCGTCAAATATCACAACATGCTCATAGTGAGATAATTGGAATGCAACCGGAGGCCAATTGGATCACCCGTGCACCCTCACTCAGAGCGAAGCTTATCCTGCTCGCGAAAGTACAAGATGAGGCCGGCCACGGACTCTATTTATACAGTGCTGCAGAGACGCTAGGCGAGTCTCGAGAAAAGATGATTTCCGACCTTCAAAGCGGAAAAGCGAAGTACAGCTCCATTTTTAACTACCCCACTCCGTCGTGGGCAGATATGGGTACTATCGGCTGGTTGGTAGATGGCGCTGCGATCCAAAACCAAGTGATGCTCACCCGTACGTCTTACGGTCCATATGCACGCGCAATGGTTAAAATCTGTAAAGAAGAAAGCTTTCATCAACGTCAGGGCTATGAGGTAGTCATGAAGTTGGCTCAGGGAACTCCAGAGCAAAAAGCCATGGCACAAGAAAGCTTAAACCGCTGGTGGTGGCCATCGTTGATGATGTTCGGCCCATCCGATGATGAAAGTCCGAACAGTGCTCAAAGTATGAAGTGGAAAATCAAACGTAAAAGTAACGATACACTCCGTCAAGAATTTGTAGATAAAACAGTGCCTCAAGTGGAATACCTCGGATTAACTGTGCCTGATTCAGATTTGAAGTGGAACGAGGCTCGTGGGCACTACGATTTCGGAGTTATTAATTGGGACGAGTTTTACGACGTGATTCAGGGCAACGGTCCTTGTAACAAAGAGCGTATTGCCCACCACGTTGATGCACACGAAGAAGGCGCTTGGGTGCGTGAAGCCGCCAATGCTTTTGCACAAAAACAAGCACAACGCAAGAAAAATACAGGCGCCGCCGCCTAAACCCTATCCCGCATGAATAAAGACCACTGGAAGCTTTGGGAAGTGTTCC
>CATAPZ010000179.1:0-10224 GCA_949486955.1 Cryomorphaceae bacterium
AAGCGGATCACCTGCGGCTTCATCGATCAAAACTCCCGTCTTGAAACTAATGAAATCGCGGCGGTTTGCACTGATGTATGCTTCCAATTCCTCCGTGCTGTGCGCTTGTGCAAAACTGTCCGGATCCTCTCCATCTGGGAAAGGAACTACCCGCACGTTCACCCCCTGCTCCAACATCATATCTAAACCACGGAAACTCGCGCGAATACCCGCTGCATCTCCATCATAGAGCAATGTAATGTTCGGGGTATACCGCTTTAGCATCGCAATTTGACCTTCCGTAAGCGCAGTACCGGAAGAACTCACCACATTGTGAACGCCGTTTTGATAAAAACTCAATACATCTGTATAGCCCTCAACTAGAAGTGCTTCATCGCGCTTAACAATCTCTTGCTTGGCTTGAAACAATCCATAGAGCACCTTGCTCTTGTGATAAATTGGGTTCTCTGGCGAGTTGAGGTATTTCGCGGCCTTTGCGTTACTCTGCAAAATCCGCCCACCAAACCCCAGGACCCTACCCGAGATCGAATGAATAGGAAACATCACACGGCCGCGAAAACGGTCGTACCAGCCACGTTCGTTGCGCATACTAATACCCGAAGCTTCTAAGGCTTCTGCGCTGTAGGAATTTGCCAATGCATAGTCGGCAAAAGCAGCAGATTGTTCCGGGCTGTATCCTAAATGAAATTTTTTAATGGTTTCATCGGTGAAGCCGCGCTCCTTAAAATAACTCAAACCAATAGCCTTGCCTTGATCGGTCTCGTGCAATTGTTCTGCGTACCACTTCGCCGCTACATCAGACATTAAATACACTCCTTCCTTAAGATTACCGGCTGCGATCTCCTCTGGCGTCTGCGGGCGTTCTTCGGGAATTTCAATATTGTATTTTTTCGCAATCCAGCGCAGCGCTTCAGGGTAGGACATCTGCTCCAATTCCATGAGAAAGGTCACTACATTACCCCCTTTACCCGAAGAGAAATCTTTGAAGATTTGCTTTGCCGGACTCACCATAAAACTCGGAGATTTCTCGTTGTTGAATGGGCTCAGTCCTTTGAGATTACTCCCGCTTTTCTTCAATTGCACAAATTCCCCTATAACCTCCTCGATTTGAGCGGTGCTAAAGATTTGTTCAATGATACTTTCGGGAATTCTTGACATAGTACTGCAAGATACATTTACTAAATAAAAAAGCCACCCTTTCGGGTGGCCTGCAAGCTGAGTGATTAGTAATTATTGCTGTAAATGTACATCCATTTGAGGAAATGGAATAGAAATTCCCTCTGCATTAAATGCTTTATATACTTCTGTGGTCACTGCATAATATAAAGGCCAATAATTTTCGCTTGCCACCCAAGCGCGAACTAAAATATTCACGGAAGAGTCCGCCAGTGCATTAATCTCAATCAATCCTTCAGGCTCTTTCAACACCCTTTCGTCCGCATCGATGATATTTTTTATAATGGCTTTTGCCTTATCCACATCATCACCATAGCCTATGCCAAAAGTCCATTCTTGACGTCGAGTCGCCTCCGCGCTATAGTTAATCAAGCTGCCGTTGCTCAAACCGCCGTTTGGAATAACCACTTGCTTGTTATCAGATGTTGTTAAAATGGTAGTGAAAATCTGAATGCTCTTCACAGTACCACTGTACCCTTGCGCTTCTATAAAATCGCCCACTTTAAAAGGCTTAAACATGAGGATCATTGCCCCTCCAGCAAAATTTTGCAGCGTACCACTTAAAGCCATACCTACAGCTAGACCGGCAGCACCTAAAATGGCAACGATACTGGTTGTCTGTACACCCAATTGATTAATGGTGGCAATGACTACAACCGCTTGTAGGGCAATCTTTAAAAAACTTTGAAGAAATGTCGAAAGACTCGCATCCACTTCGCGAAGCGTCAGTGCCTTTGTAAAGGCGCGCATCATCACCTTTACCACGCGCATTCCTATCCAAAATATAACAATAGCCAGCACAATGTGCTCCGCCCATTCGAATGCGTTTACTTTCAAGGCATCCAGTATTCCTTCAAATTTTTCCATCAATCTATTTTTTCCGAGCTACGGTAAATTCTAATAGCGATTCAAACGAATCACGCACAGCACTTTGTGGAAAGGTAAAAAGAAGTTCTTTTGCCGTGCTAATGTGTTCTTCCATTCGAGCACGCGCGTAATCCAATCCACCTGAATGCCTTACAAAATCCACTACTTCCTGAACCTTCTTCGGACGGTCGTGGTGCTTTTTTATGGTTTTAATAATGTACTTACGTTGTTTAGGTGCTGCCTCTTTCAACGCATGAATCAAAGGCAAAGTCATCTTCTGCTCTTTAATGTCAATTCCCGCAGGCTTTCCTGTTAAATTTACTTTTTCAAAATCAAACAGGTCATCCTTTATTTGAAAAGCCAAGCCTAAATGACGACCGATCTCGCGTAATTTCGAAACACTTGCCTCATCGGCACCCACGCTGGACGCGCCAACGACGCAACAGGTTTCAATGAGTGAAGCCGTTTTTTGTTGAATGACTTCATAATAAACGGCCTCAGTAATGTCCAGCTTTCTTGCCTTTTCGATTTGAAGCAGCTCACCTTCGCTCATCGCCTTTACGGCACCACTGACATGTTCTAGAAGGATATACTCTTTCGTCTCTACAGCCAGTAGCAATACTCTAGACAAAAGATAATCACCGATTAAAACGGCAACCTTATTTTTCCACAGTGCGTTAATACTGAAAAAACCACGACGCATATCGGAGTCGTCCACAACATCGTCGTGAACTAAGGTAGCAGTGTGCATCAATTCTATGAGTGAAGCCCCTCTGTAGGTGCTCTCATTTACGTCACCCAGTAATTTAGCGCTAAGAAATACAAGGATGGGACGCATCTGTTTTCCCTTACGCTTCACCATGTAACCCATCACTCGATCAACAAGCGGCACTTTTGAGCTCAAATGCATTTTGAACTTGGGCTCAAAGCGTTGCATTTCCTCTCGAATAGGTGCTTTTATATCTGCCAATTTCGCCATTAGTTCCAGCCCATTTCTTTACAGATCTGTTCATAGGCTTTTTGAACGTTCAAGAAGGTCTCTTTGGCAGCCGCCTGTGCCTCTTCACCGGCACCGACTAAACGATCCGGATGGTATTTCAGCGCCATCTTGCGATACGCCTTTTTCACCTCAGCTTCTCCAGCTCCCTTTTCTACCTCTAACACCTTGTAGGCCCAATCCGCATCCTCACCTTTATAGAACATCGCTTGTATCGAAGCAAAGTCATAGGCATTGATGCGTAAATTTCGTGCGATGCGTTGGATTTCCTCAAGCTCACTAGGATGTAAATATCCATCTGCTAAACCCAGCTTGAATAAAAAATGAATTAACTGTAACCGCGTACTGTGTGTAGTAAAACTATTAATCTGTGCACAAACCTTCGTTAATGGAATGGGTTGATCTACGATCTTTTTAAATACTTTGAAACTCTCGTTGGCTTTTTCCTTTCCAAACATGCCAACGAACTGCTGACGGACAAAGTCTAATTCACTCTGACTTACCTTACCGTCTGCTTTAATCACACGAGCGGCAAGTACTAATAATGAAATATGAAAATCGCTGGGTGATCCCTGACGTTGTTCGCTTGCCGACCACTGGCCGCTTTCGCGTCGAGTCGAAGTACCATCGGCACCGACCAATTCGTGCATCATATTGCCCAAAGCTACGCCGAGCAGCGCCCCAATAGGACCGCCTAAACTCCAGCCGAGGCCGCCTCCGAAAATTTGAAATAAACGTTTCATTCGCAACCCAAAGATAGGTTACGTGAACGTCTTCATTGACTTAGAGGTAATAAAATCAAGTCGCGAAAATCGCAACGGCTGATATACCTGCTATTATGAGTATGACCAAGCCGATCTGAGCATATAGCTGCGCTTTAGTCATTTTCTCTTCAGGAGACCGTTTTCTAGTTCCTGAAGACCGCACTCTACGAGCGTCTCTTTGAGGTGCTGCACTATTAGACATAAAAAGTTGAGTTGGTTGTGTTCTTTAGAAAGATAAGAAATTCTTTAGTATTTAACAAATCTACTTTTTACACAACAACATCGTAAACAAGCGTTTAACCCTTTAATAGTCTCGATTTAGACCCGCTGAAAAAAAGCAAAAAAAATCCCAAACGTGCTGTTTGGGATTTTCAATACCTAGTTTACCTATGGTTTACGAGCCACAAGAGACGCAATCGTCCGGGTTTTCGATGGAACAAGCAATTTTCTCTTCCGCCGTCACCTCTTCTTTCATCGAGGCAATGGCCGCTTTTTGCGCTTCAACACGCGCTTCGATATCGGCAGGAGAAGCCTCTGCAGCAGGAGCAGCATCAACCTTCTCTGAAGTAGCTGTACCCGAAACACCAGGAGCCATGTCTGTCTGAGCGTTCTTCTTTACAGTAAATTTAATTGCAGAAGAAGCCGGTTTAGAGCGCAAGTAATACATCCCTGTTTTCAATCCTTTCTTCCATGCATAGAAGTGCATCGACGTCAATTTACCCATGTTAGGTGCCTCCATGAAGAGGTTGAGACTCTGGCTTTGATCGATAAAGATTCCGCGATCTGCAGCCATATCGAGGATATCACGCATCGAGATTTCCCAAACCGTCTTATAAATGGCTTTTAGGTTTTCTGGCACACCCTCAATGTGCTGTACTGAACCGTTTGACGCCATAAGCGCATTCTTCATATCGTCATTCCACAACCCTAAGTCGATGAGGTCATGAAGCAAATGCTTATTCACTACAATGAATTCCCCTGAAAGCACACGACGTGTGTAGACATTCGATGTATAAGGCTCAAAACATTCGTTATTTCCTAAGATTTGCGAGGTAGATGCGGTTGGCATTGGAGCCATCAACAGTGAATTTCTTACCCCGTGCTCTTTCACTTCACCGCGCAAGGTTTCCCAGTCCCAACGACCACTGAGTTCGCTATCATTCACATCCCATAGATTGTGCTGGAACTTCCCTTTTGAGATCGGTGATCCTTCGTAGGATTCGTAAGGACCATCAAGCTTTGCTTGATCCTTAGACGAAGTAACCGCTGCATAATACATGGTCTCGAAAATGTCTTTGTTGAGCTGTTTTGCCTCTTCCGAATCGAAAGGCAAACGCAACATAATGAAGGCATCTGCTAAACCTTGTACACCCAAACCTACAGGGCGGTGACGCATGTTTGAATTTCTCGCCTCCACTACGGGATAGTAGTTGCGGTCAATCACTTTGTTCAGATTCTTAGTGACCTTGTAGGTCACATCAAACAACTTATCGTGGTCGAATGTACCGTCTTCAGTTACGAACATCGGCAACGCTATAGAGGCCAGATTACATACCGCAACCTCATCCGGAGAGGTGTATTCTAGAATTTCCGTACATAAGTTCGACGAACGAATGGTACCCAGATTCTGCTGATTAGATTTCAAGTTCGCTGCATCCTTGTAGAGCATGTAAGGCGTACCTGTTTCAATCTGGCTTTCCATAATTTTCGCCCAAACCTCGCGCGCCTTCACTGTTCTGCGACCACGGCCTTCACTCTCGTATTTCGTATAAAGGTCTTCAAACTCTTTACCGTGGCAATCGAACAATCCTGGACACTCGTTAGGACACATCAATGTCCATTCCTCGTTCTTCTCAACGCGCTCCATGAATAAATCTGGAATCCACATTGCATAGAACAGGTCACGTGCACGCATTTCTTCTTTTCCGTGATTTTTTTTCAGATCTAAGAATTCGTAGATATCTGAATGCCATGGCTCAACATAAATTGCAAATGACCCTTTGCGCTTACCACCACCTTGATCCACGTAACGCGCAGTGTCGTTGTACACTCTCAACATAGGTACGATACCGTTTGACGTACCGTTGGTACCGCCAATGTAAGAACCTGTACCTCTGATGTTGTGAATGCTTAGTCCAATTCCACCAGCACTTTGAGAAATCTTAGCCGTTTGCTTCAACGTATCATAAATACCATCGATGCTGTCGTCTTTCATCGTAAGCAAAAAACAAGAACTCATCTGTGGCTTAGGAGTACCGGCATTAAACAACGTAGGGGTTGCATGCGTCATGTACTTCTTACTCATGAGCTCATACGTCTCAAGCGCACTTTCAAGATCGTCCTTGTGAATACCAATACTTACACGCATCAACATGTGCTGTGGGCGTTCAACGATTTTGCCGTGCATGCGTAACAAATACGAACGCTCCAAGGTCTTGAAACCGAAGTAGTCGTAGCTGAAATCTCTATCGTAGATGAGTTGCGAGTCTAAAAACTCCGCATTTTTCTGAATGATTTCAAAAACGTCATCAGCAATTAAAGGTGCAGGCTTACCGGTTTCTGGATTGATGTATTCGTATAAACCCTGAACCGTCTCAGAAAAACTCTTTTTGGTGCTTTTATGGAGGTTACTTACCGCGATGCGTGCTGCGAGATTGGCATAATCAGGGTGCTTGATGGTCATTGACGCTGCCGTTTCTGCGGCAAGGTTATCTAATTCTGAAGTAGTTACTCCATCATAGACACCGTCAATAACACGTTTTGCTACAGAAACCGGGTCAACATATTCGCTCAACCCGTAGCAGAGTTTTTCAATTCTCGCCGTGATTTTGTCAAATTTAACCGCTTCTTTACGGCCGTCTCGTTTTAATACGCGCATCATGGTATTGTTCTTTCTTGTGTTGTGTGTAAGTCTTATTAGAAGTTCATTGCGCCAAAAGCGTCATCAATGTTGTGGTCCGATTGCTCTTCGCCAACACCTGCTTTCTTGTATTCAGAAACGCGCTTCTCAAAGAAATTAGTTTTTCCTTCCAATGAAATCATGTCCATGAAATCAAAAGGATTGGCAGTGTTATATACTTTCGGGCAATTCAGTGTCTCAAGGAGGTGATCCGTTACAAACTCTAAATATTCCGACATCAGTTTAGAATTCATTCCAATCAGATTTACGGGGAGTGATTCAGTGATGAACTCACGCTCGATCTCCAATGCTTCTGAAAGAATTTGAGTGATGCGCTCCTGAGGCACCTTGTTCACCAAATGGTTGTTGTGCAAGTGGCATGCAAAGTCACGGTGCAAACCTTCATCACGCGAAATGAATTCGTTTGAGGTCGCTAAACCTGGCAACAGTCCGCGTTTTTTCATCCAGAAAATAGAACAAAACGCTCCAGAGAAGAAAATTCCCTCAACCGCCGCAAAAGCAATCAGTCTTTCTGCAAAAGAATCCGATTCAATCCAGCGTAAGGCCCAATCTGCTTTTTTCTTGATGGCAGGGAAACGCTCAAGCGCATTAAACAGCTCGTCCTTTTCACTATCATTGTCCACAAGCGTGTCAATTAAAAGTGAATACATCTCACTGTGGATGTTTTCCATCATGATTTGGAATCCGTAGAAGAATTTAGCCTCTGAGTATTGCACTTCATTTACGAAGTTCTCCGCTAAATTTTCATTCACGATACCGTCTGATGCAGCAAAAAATGCCAGAATGTGTTTTAGGAAATAACGCTCATCGTCCGAGAGCTTTTTCCAATCCACAACATCTTGGTGAAGATCAATTTCTTCCGCTGTCCAAAAAGATGCTTCTTGCTTCTTGTACCACTGCCAAATATCACTATGCTGGATAGGAAAAATGACAAACCTGTTCTTGTTTTCCTGAAGGATGGGTTCTTGTTGCATGGTTGCAATTATTAGTCGTCGTTAAGGCCGATTAAAAAAGTGTAATCAGCTTAATATCAATTAATTAAACTAGCTCTTGTGGCGCGGAGTAGGCACTGGTGCTCACTTGTTGTAGTGAACGGCCTATACAAACATGGCCCGTATTTGAGGGAATATCAAGAAAGTTAAATCGGGTTTTTACCACAGTTATTAACAACCTCCTTAGGTATCAAAAATGAACCATTGGGACCCTACGTTCGATTGCAGCGACCCTTGTGCGTATTTCATACTAATTCCAAAAAGTATTTTCCTTTAGGATCTCGATAAATGCGCAGCAACTTCTTCGAGCTCGTCGTAAAACGCAGGACCATATTTCCGGATAAGCGGTTCTTTTAAGAATCTGTAAACAGGTACCTTCAACTCTTCACCTAAGGCACAGGCATCACTACAAATGGACCAACGGTCATAGTTCAACGCTTCGAAATCTGTGTATTTGGCAATGCGAATGGGATAGAGATGACAGGAAATGGGTTTTTTCCAATCCACTACACCGTCATTGTATGCTTGTTCAATACCGCATTTCGCCGTACCGTCGGGATCAAAAACGGTGTAAGCACATTCTTTTCCATTATTCAATGGTGTTTCCAGCTCGCCTATCCCGGCGACACTGGTCCCTTGATTCTCAATGGATTTTCGACCTTCTTCAGTCAGATACTGACGGACTTTAGGATAGATCTTTTCAAGTATTTCCGCCTCTTCAGGTTCCACAGGGGCACCTGCATTGCCTTCTACACAACAAGCGCCTTTACAAGCACTGAGATTGCACACAAACTCCTTTTTGAAGAGCTCCGACGAGAGCAACTTATTACCTATTTCTATCATATGTACAAAGCTAGTTCAGTAATGGGATGGTCAGCTAAGAGAAACACGCTAATTTTGCACCAAATACTAACCGCATGGGTTTCAATTATAATGACGCGTTGAGCGCCTTCCTTATTTTATTTGCAGTCATCGATATACTCGGTAGCATTCCCATTATCGTAAGTCTGCGTAAAAAGGTAGGTCACGTTCAAAGCGAAAAAGCGACACTGGTTGCAGGAGCAATCATGATTGTGTTTCTCTTTTTAGGAGAGCGCATCCTTCATTTGTTGGGTGTTGATGTTCAAAGCTTTGCCATCGCAGGTAGTTTTGTATTGTTTTTCTTAGCTCTTGAAATGATTCTAGGGATTACTCTGTATAAAGAAGAATCGCCGAACACTGCGAGTATCGTTCCTATCGCATTTCCGATGATCGCAGGGGCAGGTACCATGACTTCATTGGTTTCGCTGCGCGCAGAATTTGCAACCATAAACATTATTATTGCCATCGTACTCAATATGATCGTGGTATACGCCGTGCTAAAGAACACGGAGCGTATTGAGCGTATTATGGGTAGCGGAGGACTCAGTATTCTTAGAAAAGTTTTCGGTGTTATCTTGCTCGCTATTGCAGTGAAGCTCTTTTTCGCCAACCTCATCCCCTTATTACAAAACGCATAAATCACCATGTCTGACGACCAGTTTAAAAATGTTATTGCCCATGCTAAAGAGTACGGGTTTATCTTTCAAAGCAGTGAAATTTATGATGGCCTCAGCGCTGTTTATGATTACGGCCAGAACGGCGCACTGCTAAAGAACAACATCAAAGCGTATTGGTGGGGAGCAATGGTGCAAATGCACGAGAACATTGTGGGCATTGATTCCGCAATATTCATGCATCCAACGACTTGGAAAGCTTCGGGACACGTGGATGCTTTTAACGATCCATTGATCGATAACAAAGACAGTAAGAAACGTTACCGTGCAGACGTACTGATCGAGGATCACGTCGAAAAAATTCGCCAGAAGATCGAGAAGGAGGTCAGTAAAGCAGCGAAGCGCTTTGGGGAAAGTTTCGATCGCGCACAATTCGAATCTACCAATCCACGCGTCGTAGGTTACCATGAGAAAATCCGTGCCATCATGGACCGGTTTGTCAAATCCATGGAATCTGAAGACCTCGCTGATGTGAAACAACTTATAGAGGACGAACAAATTAAATGCCCAGTGAGCGGTTCTATGAATTGGACCGATGTACGCCAATTCAACCTAATGTTCGGTACTCAAATGGGATCGGTAGCCGAAGGTGCCTCAACTTTATACCTACGTCCAGAAACGGCTCAAGGGATTTTCTTGAACTACCTCAACGTACAGAAAACGGGGCGCATGAAAATTCCATTCGGAATCGCTCAGATCGGAAAGGCATTTAGAAATGAGATTGTTGCGCGCCAATTCATCTTTAGAATGCGTGAATTCGAGCAGATGGAGATGCAATTTTTCGTTCGCCCAGGCACAGAAATGGAATGGTACGAAACGTGGAAAGAAAAGCGTCTCGCATGGCACATGAGCTTAGGTTTTGATGCCAGCAATTACAGATTTCACGACCATGAAAAATTGGCCCATTATGCAAACGCGGCCGCTGACATTGAGTTTAATTTCCCATTTGGCTTTAAAGAATTGGAAGGAATAC
>CATAPZ010000180.1:0-3689 GCA_949486955.1 Cryomorphaceae bacterium
GAAACATAATCCTCAACGCTATCCCATGTGTTTTCTACAACCATTAACGGGTCACCCTTGAAGCTGTACCAATTTTTGGAATGGATTGGCGCGCTGGACGTTCCCACAAATAATGAATGCTTCGGCAATCCGGGGATATGTCGTAAATCTTGGAGTTTCTCCGGATTGAAGAGGTGCATTCCAGGCAACCAAAAACTCCCTACGACTTGGACCTTTAAGGCTGCCAACGCGTTTAACAATTGCAAGCCACGGCTCTTCAGGAAACTCAAATTTCCTTTTCGAAAACTTGGTGCCGAAAACAGAAACTCCTCACCGGTATTTGGATGGTGTAATATTTTCCCAGGCATCTGGGAATATTTGTAAGATTTCGGAGGGGTTTGACTCATTGCGCCAAAAATAGATACATTTATGGTAATTACTACACGATCATGTTTCAACCCAACGCCTTTCAACAACAATTGTTTGAGCAGATATTCAGCTCAACCAAAGGCAAATCAAAGATTACCGCTGACCTTATGGCAGTGTTGGGTTGCTCGCGCGCTTCCCTTTACCGCAAGCGTACTGGTGCTACGCCACTAACGGCAGATGAAATGGTGAAATTGGCCAATCATTTTTCCATCAGTATTGATGCATTACGCTCGAGAACTGAAGAGAACACTCAAGTTGTAGTGTGTACAACCCTTCCTCCTATCAAGGATTATGGCGATATCGATTTCTATTTGGAAAATACGCGGAAGAACCTTGAATTGGCTCTAACACAACCGCACGCTCAGTTGTACTTCACGGCTAAAGAAGTGCCCTTGTACCGTTATATGGACCAGCCCGGATTGAGTGCCTTTCGCTATTACCTGTGGGTGATGGAAAACATGCGTCGTCAGGAACGGTTTGATCCGCTTGCTATCCCGCAAGCCTTGATTCACAAAGGACAGGAACTCACAAAACTCAGCGAATGCATTAAAAGCACAGAATTCTGGGTAGCAGGCGCATTCGACAATCTCATTGGTCAAATTCGTTACGTCAGCAACAATTCAAGAATGTCCGATCGCGTAAAAAACCAACTCAAAGAAGAGTTGCACGCGGTACTCGATAAGCTGCTCAACAATATTTTGAGCGAACAAACTAAAGAAGGAAAGGCCTACCAAATGGTGCTGTGTAATTACCTGACGCTTAGCGACGGCGCATTACTTGAGATTGGACCCAACCACAGTGAAGTGATGTTCTCCTACGGGTCTATCAACTACATGAAGAGTTCGAACCCATCCATCGTAGAGGCATTCCGAAGAGGACTCCGTTACCACAAACTAGAGGGTCAAACGATTGATGCCTTGGAACAACCCACTGCACACGAGTTTATTGAAAGTATCCGCGAGAAGGTTAATGCACTTTAATCATAGCAGCAATGTTTGCTGCACGCTCACGCATCTCATCCATGGTTTCCTTACCACTTCTGTCGTAGGCTAAGGCAACGGCCATTCTGCGGTACGGTCTGGTAGTAGGCTTTCCAAAAATCTTAAAATCTGATTGAGGCTGGCCTGCGGCCAATTCCATTCCAGAATAAACAGGAACCCCTTCTTTTCCCGCAAGCACCACAGCACTTACACCGGGATATCTGAGTTCTATGGCTGGAATATTCAATCCAAGGAGTGCCCTAGCATGCAGCTCAAATTCATTGAAATTCTGCGTTCCTGCGAGGGTAACCATTCCTGTATCATGTGGACGCGGGCTCAATTCGGAGAAGTAAACAGCATCATGGCCTAAGAAAAATTCAATGCCCCAGATGCCAGCGCCACCAAGAGCCTCAGTGACTTTTCTCGCCATATCCTGAGCTTCCTCAAGCTGCCCTGAATCCATAGCACATGGCTGCCAGCTTTCTTGGTAATCGCCTCGTTCTTGACGGTGGCCAATAGGTGCACAAAATAATGTCTCTCCTTCTTTCTGTGTTACTGTCAGCAGTGTGATTTCGGTATGAAAATCAATAAAACCCTCTACGATAATCTCTTTTAGATCTCCACGACTTCCCTCCATGGCATAGGTAAACGCAGCCTCTAGCTCACTAGCATCCTTCACCACGCTTTGCCCTTTACCCGAGCTAGACATCAGCGGCTTAACTACACAAGGAAGTCCAATTTTATCTACCGCTGCTTCGAATTCTTCAATGTTTGTAGCATAGGCGTACGGTGCTGTGCAAAGACCCAAATTCTTCGCAGCTAAATCACGGATAAGCTTTCTGTTCATTGTGAAATTTGCTGCTTTTGCTGAAGGTGTAACTTGGATACCCTCTCCTTCAAATTCGTACAACTTATCTGTACGGATACTCTCCACTTCAGGAACAATGATATCAGGAGAATGCTTTCGTACAGCTTTTTCGAGTGCAGCGGCATCAAGCATTGAAAAAACTTCAAACCCATCAGCAACTTGCATCGCAGGTGCTCCTTCATAAGCATCACAAGCAATGACTGTACATCCGAGTCTTTGCAAGGCAATTACAACTTCTTTCCCGAGCTCTCCAGAGCCTAACATCATCACTTTCTTCATGGTACAATTATTGTATCTCAAAGGTATTGGTTAATTTTGTCACATGCGTCGCATTGTAACCCTCATATTCACATTGTTTTATGCCCTAGTGAGTACTGGGACTCCTGCCCTTTTGCACTTCTGCGGGCACGAGCAGAATGTGCATTTAAGCGTCGCACATGAAGACCACCATAGCGCACCTTCGTGCTGCCATAGTGATGTTAAATCGTGCCATGCGCAAGAACCTCAATCGCCATATTCGGTAGATGAAGAAGATTGCTGTATTAGCAGCCACATAGAACTCGATGAAAGCCACTTCGATACTCAGGTATTCAGCATGGTCATATTCATTGAAGACTTTCAAAAAGATTACGATGCGTCTGAAGAATTGGGCATCGATTCATTTTCAACGAATGGTCCAATTCAGAATAACGGACCACCGCTCTATTTGCGACACCAACAAATCATTGTTTATTCGTAAACCTTGTTCACCTCCGGAAAACAAGTAAAAACGATATAATTAAAATGATGAAAAAGTATATTTTCTCGCTACTTGCAGTCGTAGCAATTACCCTTCACTCAACTGCACAATCTAAAATCACGGAAACTTCACTTGAAGTAGATGGCCTATGTGGTATGTGTAAAGAGCGCATTGAAAATGCGGCCTACCTACCAGGTGTTAAAAAAGTTAACTGGGATAAAGAAACTCACCAGCTTGACCTTGTATTTCGTAACGATAAAGTCAGTAAAGAGGATATAATTGCCTCAATAAACGCAGCCGGACACGATGTAAAAAGTGCTATTGCTTCTGATGAGCAGTATGCGAACATTCACGGTTGCTGCCGCTATCGTGATGAAGGCGTGAGAGCCAATCACGGGCTAGGCGACGCACTTTGCACCAAGGAGAAAAAATAAGGAACAATGAATTCTTTATTTCTTAGAGTAGTCCTTCTCGGGCTATTCCCTATTTTCCTATGGGGACAAGTGGATACCTCGAGTATTCAATTGTTCGAAACGCTTGACGAAGTATCTATCGAGCGTGATCCTGGTGTGAGCATTTCGAGTAAATCTATTCTGAGCCAAGAGTTAATTTCAGAAGTGGAGTTGCGCAAAGCAGCATGCTGTGACCTCAGCGAAAGTTTTGAGACCAACGCATCAATCTCTGCATCGTTTAC
>CATAPZ010000181.1:0-5452 GCA_949486955.1 Cryomorphaceae bacterium
ACACGCACACCAGCATTAGTTGCCATGTATACTTTGTCGTTGTTTGAAGGATCACAAACGATAGCACCAATAGAGCTAAAGTTTGCAGTGCTGCTCAACTGAGAAAATTCTGTTTCGTTCGCACCTTTTTTAAACACACCGGCACCCGGGAAACCTGAAGAGGTAGAGGCTCCATAACCTGTCGTCCAGTTGTTATACAGACCTTCTCCTGTACCGTAATACACATCACCACCTTTCGAGTAGGCAATGGTCATTACTGCTAAATTCTCTTGATCAGGATTTACTTCCGTCCAGCTCAATCCAGCGTTGTTGCTGTAGTACAATCCACCGCTTACGCTACCGGTGTACATTTCGGAAGGATTTTGTGGATTGATAGCCAAACCTCTAGTACGGCCACCGCGGTTGTCTGGACCTCTTTCACCCCATGTTAAACCAATACTGCTCTCTGGCATATCCTTCAAGCTTTCGATAGCAGAAAGAATATCCTCTTGGTCAATTTCACCAGTCACTTGATTGGCGCGAAGGCCGTGCAAATAAGCAGCAGCACCTGCAGCGCCTTGTTCGCTTTGCGCACGTGGAACGTATGCATCATTCGAAGGCAAGATTGCAAGTGATGTAATGGCGGCGGTTAAGACTGTGCCAGCAAGGGCGAATCGTAATCCTGTTTTCATGTAAAAACTCTGTTTTCTATAAGTGTTAAAAATAAGGCTTGAACCTCATTATACCAAGTGCTTTTCAGCGTGATATGAACTGCGTACTAACGGTCCGCTTTCTACATATCGAAAGCCCATTTCTAGGCCAATTTCTTTTAATTCCTCAAAAACTTCAGGCGTAATAAACTCAACCACAGGCAAATGCTTTGGCGTAGGTTGTAGGTATTGACCAAGAGTTAAAATGTCTACATCTGCCTCACGGAGGTCTTTCATCGCATCGATAACCTCTTCTTTAGTCTCACCAAGGCCCAACATTATGCCACTTTTCGTTCTATGGATACCATTGTCTTTAAGGTACTTTAGAACCATCAGTGAGCGGTCAAATTGTGCTTGAATGCGTACTTTACGAGTCAGTCGTCGTACAGTTTCCATGTTGTGACTCACAATCTCAGGATTCGCTTCAATGATGCGATCCACGTTGTGCAATTCGCCTTTAAAATCTGGAATAAGCGTTTCCATCGTTGTTTGAGGACTGATGCGTCGAATGGCCTTTACCGTCTCTGCCCAAATTATAGATCCACCGTCGGCGAGATCATCGCGATCTACAGATGTAAGAACTGCGTGCTTCACTTTCATCAGCTTCACACTGCGAGCTACCTTTTCCGGTTCTTCCCAATCGACTGTTTCGGGACGACCTGTTGCCACATTACAAAAACCGCAAGAGCGCGTACAGATATTCCCTAAAATCATAAAGGTTGCAGTACCGGCTCCCCAGCATTCGCCCATGTTAGGGCAATGACCAGATTCACAAATGGTATGCAGCTTGTACTTGTCCACAAGGCCACGTACGTTTTTGTAATTCTCACCTGTAGGCAGCTTTACTCGAAGCCATTTCGGCTTTTTCGTGCGACCCTTGAGGTCTTTTTTAATTTCAATATTTGGTTGGTCTACCATATGCTATTAAACCATTGAAAACTATACTTGTTCAGCAAGACCGTGTACTTTTCTCCATTCTTCGACGGTATCTTCGACCACCCCGTTGTGAGAGGTATGCGCAGCTACTTTTCCGCCGTTCCACAAGATAAGTTGGGGACTTTCGTGACGTACATCGATTTCCTCTGCCAAGGCTAAACTCAAGTTCCGCTTGGCGACTACATCTATGTATACCCAAGTCTCGTTGCTTTGAACTTCCACCATATTTAACCTGCGCATTGCGAAAAGACTAACACTACATCGCGTACTGTGCTTGTAAAAGAATACAGGGGTGTTTAAAGCAAGAAGACCCGCAACATCTTGTAATGACTGCGGGTGCTCGAACTGAATTTTATTCGTCTCAGAAGGACGTTTATCCTTGTTGTGCAGGAACTTCAACATGTGAATATGAAGGACATTTTTCTGCTGTTCCACATGATGATAGTGCAAATAGTGCGGTAATCACCAAAGCTGCTCCAAGTACTTTTTTCATCTTCGTTACTTCTAGTTTTCGCTACATTGCGAACGATAAAAATAACGTAGAATTCTCAATATTCGCACTCAATGAGCAACTTCCTTTCAACAATGATTCCTGTCGAGTGGAAGGCATTCTGGGATGAGGAAATGAATGAACCTTATCTCCATGAGCTCGATGCGTTTGTAGAGCAGGAATATGCCCAAGAAGTGTGTTACCCGCCACGAGAGGAAATTCTTGAAGCCATTTGTGGTTTACACCCCAAAAAGATCAAATGCATCATCATCGGCCAAGACCCGTACCATGGGCCAGGACAAGCCAATGGTCTAGCATTCTCGGTAACGCCCAAAACTAAGATTCCACCTTCCCTAAAGAATATATTCAAGGAATATTGCGCAGATCTTGGGCTCCCCTATCCCAAGAATGGAGACTTGAGTCCATGGAAGAAAGAAGGCGTGCTTCTCATTAACACAGCATTAACTGTTAGACAGCACCAAGCCGGCTCACACGCAAAAAAAGGATGGGAGAACTTTACCCTAGCACTCATTAAACATGTGCTCGAAAACTCCAAGAATGCCGGATTCATATGCTTTGGCGCTCCAGCCTCAAAACTGGCCAAAAAAGTAACTGCGGAATTGATGGAAGAAAAGAGAACTCTAATTGAAACGCCGCACCCATCGCCGCTCAGCGCTTATCGAGGATTTTTCGGTTCCAAACCGTTCACAAGATTTAATAATGAACAGCTCAAAAAAGGGCTAGAAATCGTACATTGGGAATTGCCTACAACAGCGCAGCAATCACTATTCTAATAATTCAAAATTCAGCCTTTTCCAATGACTACGATGGGTGTTGTTTTTGCCGTAATAAACTTAATTGCAGTAGTTCTACTCATTTTTAAATTTCGAGGAGCCACTTCTGAATCGGCATCAAATTCTGGTGATTTGCCCGGCTGGGCCAGTGACCAAATGAAGGAATTAAAAGACGCTCTTGAAAACAAAGATTCTGAGTTAGAGCAAACGAAAGCATCTTTAACAGCATTACAGGTTCAAACAGCCCAGCAAATCAGTTCACTGGAAGCTAAACTCAAGGCGGCGGAAGAAAAATTGGACGATCAATCAAAAAACTTTGAAGAACAAAAAGCGCAGGCTAAAGCTGATAAAGAGGTGATGGCAAACGAATTCAAGGTTTTGGCGGAAAAAGTCCTTGAAGAGAAATCAAAACAGTTCAAGACCACCAATACTGAAGAATTGGACAAGCTACTTGCACCCTTTAAGCAGAAGCTGGTTGATTTTGAGGCAACCGTAAAAGAAAACCACAAAGAAGAACTCAAAAATACCTCTGCATTGATGGAGAACATCAAGGCACTGAAAAACATGAACGACCAGCTCAGCGCAGAGGCGAGCGGTCTAGCAAAAGCATTACGAGGCGACACGAAAAAGCAGGGGAATTGGGGAGAATTCGTCTTGGAACGTGCGTTAGAAATGAGCGGACTCACCAAAGACAAGGAATTCTTCGTTCAAAACAGTGAAACTACAGAAGACGGTCGTCGTCTTCAGCCAGATGTCGTTATACAGTTGCCGGAAGAGAAGAAAATCATTGTGGATTCAAAGGTATCTCTAGTCGCTTGGGAAGCTTATGTCAATGCGGAGAACGAGGAAGATGCTCTCAAACATATGAAGACTTTGATTTTGAGTATTCAGACGCACATCAAACAATTAAGCGAGAAAGATTACCCACAGCTTTATGACGGTGCGACTCCGGAGTTTGTTTTATTGTTTATTCCTATCGAAGCCGCATTTATGGAAGCCACAAAGTTTGACGGCGGCTTGTATGAGTTGGCTTTCTCGAAGAAAATCATCTTGGTATCTACTTCTACTCTGCTCGCAACACTGAAAACTATTGCCATGGCATGGAGGCAAGAAAAACAGACGCGAAATGTTATTGAAATTGCCGAGGCTGGCGGCAAACTGTATGATAAATTTGTTGGCCTAAGCGAAGACCTGACCAAGCTCGGACAACAGTTCAATACCGCACAGAAAACCTACCAAGATTCCATGAATAAGATGGTGGAAGGAAGAGGTAACCTGATCAGTCAAGTCGAGCGCTTGAAAAAACTTGGCAGCAAGACTAAAAAAGAATTGGACAGCAGGATTGTTGATCGTGCAAACCTCGGAGAATTCTCTGACGAACAGTCCCCTAAATCACTAGACAGCTAATGGCAAACGACCAACTCATCTACGGCTTAAGGCCGATATTACAAGCAGTGCACGATGGACAGACCATTGATAAAGTCTTCTTACAAAAAGGCATCGGCGGTCAGCTCTACACCCAACTAGAAGGAACCCTTAGAGACCGAGGTGTTGAGCCTAAGTACGTCCCGGTAGAAAAACTCAACCGACTTACTCGAGGTAATCACCAAGGAGCCGTGGCGTTCTTGAGCCCCATCGACTTCCATGATCTCGAAGAGGTAATCGTCAAAGTTATGGATGAAGGCAGAGCGCCTCTAGTCCTTGCACTAGACCGAATAACGGATGTTCGGAACTTCGGAGCCATCGCTCGCTCAGCAGATTGTACTGGTGTTGATGCTATCGTATTGCCAAAAAACGACAGTGCCCCTGTGAGTGCTGATGCAGTGCGGACTTCAACGGGAGCTTTACTTGAAATTCCCGTTTGTAAGGTTAATCACATGAAAGATGCGGTATTCGTAGCTCAGAGCCTGGGCTTAAAAATCATCGCAGGGACTGAAAAGACGGAGACGCCTATGTATGAAGCTCCTTTTGCGGATCCTTGCATGCTGATTATGGGTAATGAAGAAACCGGTGTACACAAGAGTCTATTACAAATGGCCGATGCCAAAGCACTGATACCAATGAGAGGGCAAATTAACTCACTTAACGTAAGCGTTGCCACGGGAGTCCTTCTCTACGAAGCAGTGCGTCAAAGAGGATAGCATGAAAAAGGCATTGCTGCTACTTTTTACCGCAATGAGCATTTCGGTTTTTGGCCAATTCAATTGCCAGAGCACCAAATTGAATCCACTGGCCCTGCAAAGCAATGCTCCGATCAATTATAATTCTAGGTCAGATACTGCAGATCTTGTGCAGTTAAAATTGACCATTGATTCTAGAAACTTTGCCAACGGCCAACTCACAGGGATTGCCGAGTACCAATTGGGTGCAAAATTGCCCTTCTCCTCCTTACGATTCGATCTTCTGGGATTTACGGTTGACAGCATTATTTCACTCAGTGGTCCATTAAATTTCTCGCAGCAAGGCGAACACGTTATCGTGAATACATCTGCGTTTGCTGGACAGACCTTACACTGGGACTTTTACTACCACGGCTCGACCAC
>CATAPZ010000182.1:0-2529 GCA_949486955.1 Cryomorphaceae bacterium
GGCGTTTACTTTTTCGATAGTTTCTGAATCGTAAATCCAATGATGAATAATCCTGTGCTCACGGTACCAATGAGCAAGAGTTCGGGTGCTCCCATCCAATGGAGGAGTTTAAAAATGACACTTCCGACCAATGCGCCGGCTCCCACACTTCCTGTGATTTTGACAAAATTTTTCATGAAGTCAAACATAGCACATTTGTGTTATATCTTTGATTTGTCTCAAAGGGGTGCCTTAAAGTCTTCGGACCTACGGGCTGAGAACATACCCATAGAACCTGGGCAGGTAATGCTGCCAAGGAACGAAAAGCAATAGATGTGTAACAACGCGTTATTGCCCCTTGACGTGGTTTAACAACCAAAAATTCATGAAACATTTAATGAGTACCGCAGTAGCAGTAGCACTTTCGCTATACGCCACCGCACAAGAACAGGCCGATTCGGCTAAAGTCAACAACCTATCTCTACCTAACGCAGAACTCCTCTTGCTCCCCAACGTGGAGCTGAACGAGGTGAATGTACTGGGCACTTGGGCGCAAAAGAACGACCCCATCGCACAGATCAACCTGACGCAAAAGGATATTGAGGCGCTGAACACCGGCCGAGACCTTCCTTACGTACTGCAAGATATCGCAGGCGTGGTGAGTTTTTCTGATGCCGGGAACGGTGTTGGGTATACGAACATGCGCGTTCGTGGTTCAGACATCACGCGTATCAATGTTACCGTTAATGGCATTCCAATGAATGACGCGGAGAGCCATGGCGTGTTCTGGGTGAATACACCAGACCTCATGTCTTCAACCAATGCCATCCAATTGCAAAAAGGGGTAGGGACCTCTACCAACGGTTCCGGGGCATTTGGAGCCAGCCTTGGTTTGAGCACCTTAGGTGCGGGTGAAAAAGGCGGTCGCATCACTTTGGGTGCGGGATCCTACGGCACACAACGTGCTACCATGGAAGCGAGCACAGGGAAGACCGCAAGCGGTTTTTGGATGAATACGCGCATCTCTTCCATCACTTCAGACGGCTATGTGGAGCGCGCGTCTTCAGATCTACAATCGTACTATGTGAGCGCTGGTTTTGCCGGTGGCGGTCATTACGTTGAGGCTGTACGCTTTGGCGGTGGCGAACGTACCTATCAGGCTTGGTATGGGGTCGATTCTACCACTATGTACGGCGGCGCCTGGGATGCCGCACCGCGTTCGAATGCAGCGGGTGCCATCTATGATGATATGTGGAATGTTATTGGCACCTATGACGACCAAGTAGATAACTACGGCCAGGAGCATACCCAATTGCACTATCGCTTCGCTAATTTATTTGGTGGAACCTTCGCGGCCGCTTTGCATCACACTGCTGGCGCTGGTTACTATGAGGAATACAATCAAGGTTCCGTCCTTGGATTGAGCTTCATGGACTTTGGACTGATGCCGTATTACACCGCGGCGGGCGATACTGTTTCGTATGGTGATGTGGTTACGCGCAAGTGGTTAGACAACGACTTTTATGGCGCAACTTCATCGTGGACCTACGATCACGGAGACCACCGTATTCAGTTGGGCGGTGGCGTGCACCGTTACGACGGGGGACATTTTGGTCGCGTGATTTGGGCCAACAACCCGAATGTGAGTACCCTTGCCGGCAATTATTACCAAGGCGATGCGCGCAAAGACGACGCGAATATTTATGCAAAATACGCCTTCACGCAGAACCGATTGCTAGTCTATGCCGATGCACAATACCGCTACGTAAACCACAGTTCTACTGGTGGCTCAGCAACGGGCTCAGCTTATTTTGATCGCACCTTTAACTTTTTCAATCCCAAAGTCGGTTTGACCTATGATTTAGGTAAGAATGAGCTGTTCGGGCTTTATGCTGGGGTAGGGCACCGCGAGCCGAACCGCACAGATTTACAATATGCGGCATCTGCAGATGAACTCGATGCGGAGCGCATGCTGGATGTGGAGTTGAATTATCGCAAGGCAGGAGATCATTGGGCCTTCGATGTGAATGCTTACCGTCAACAGTACCAAAACCAATTGGTCCTTACAGGTGCTATCGACGCTCAAGGATATCCAATCCGTGAGAATGTTGGACAGAGCTTCCGTCAAGGAGTTGAGTTTACGGGTGCGTATGAGTTGACTTCGTCGCTTTCAGCGACGGCCAATGTGGCTTTAAGTCAGAACGAGAATGTGAAATGGGTAAGCGATCCTTTATCTTCTTTTGTGGACAATACGCCAATTGCTTTTTCTCCTGGCGCAGTAGCTAGTGCACGTTTAACGTATGCTAAAAAAGGTTTTGAGGCGACACTTTGGAACCAATATGTAGGCAAACAATACATGTCGAACGAAGGTCTTGAGGCACATAGCCTACCGGCCTATCACATCATCAATGCACGTACCTCGTACACTTGGAATTGTAGCGATGTACAACGATTGATTGGATTTGTGGAGTTCAGAAACTTGGGCAACACATCCTATGCAGCCAATGGATATATGTGGGGCGACTTTGCCTACTACTACGCACAAGCGAC
>CATAPZ010000183.1:0-3076 GCA_949486955.1 Cryomorphaceae bacterium
GTCAGCACCATTATTGCGTTATCTGAAGACAAACTTACCGTAGTCAATCAAGACGAACTTTAATGCGTAAACTCTTACTAGTACTAACCATTTTATGGGGTTCCCTTGCACAAGCTCAAATGGGACCGATAGAATTGGGTACGTATTGTGGTGACGATCACCGCAGTCCTTCCAAGCAAATCCTGAAAGGCCTTCGCGCCTTAAATCAACGTGATTACCCAAATGCCAGTGTATACATTGGGGCGGCACTGCGTCAGAATGATGAGGACCAACATGCCCTCTATTTGAAGGGCGAGCTCAGTATGCGCACTAAAAAGTTTCATTTGGCCGAAGCACATTGGAAGCAGTTGGTAAAAAGATGCCCTGGTTACAAGCCGGATTTACTCTACGCCGTAGGTTCGCTTTGCATGGCTTCTGGCAGAAACGATGAGGCTGTGGGATACTTTGAGCAGTGGCTTTTAAGAGACGACCGTGAATATGCCTTCGATGCGGAGGTTGAAGGGTTGTTGGAAGAGATCAATCTAAAAAAGACCTTCCTCGCCAATCCGGTGCCTTATGATCCCAAGCCAGCGCGCAACATCAATACACGCTTTGACGAATACCTTGCGGCCCTCACTCCGGACGGCAGTCAAATCTACTTTACGCGACGCAGCAAGAAGCGCAATAAATACGACGGTCCCGCGGCCCCATTGCGCAGCGTTGAGGAATTCAGCATGGCGAGAACAACGAGTACAGCAGCAGGTGCTTTCCTTTTTGAAGAGGGCGAGGCGCTCACTTCGCCGTTTAACGCTCAGTACAACGAGGGTGGACCTACCATCACCGCGGATAACCGAATGATGGTCTTTACCATTTGTGAGCGCAATGAAAAGACAGGACAACAGAATTGTGACCTCTATTATACTACGTTCTCCTACGGCGTGTGGAACGGCATTCGCCCTGTTCCTAATGTAAATGGTCCCAACAGTTGGGAAAGTCAACCATCGATATCTCCGAATGGCGATGTGTTGTATTTCACCAGCAACAGAAAGGGTGGATTTGGCGGCTTAGATCTGTATCGTAGTGAGCGCCAAAGTGATGGTAGCTGGAGCAGTCCGGAAAACATGGGATCCACAATCAACACCGCGAAGAACGAAAAAAGTCCATTTATCCACCCGGATAGCGAAAGCTTGTATTTCGCGAGTGACGGCCATCCGGGTATGGGTGGATATGATCTGTTTAAGAGTACAGATGCAAGTGCATCGTGGGGCAAACCGCAAAACCTCGGGTATCCTATCAATACTGACAAAGACGAGATTGGTTTGATGGTGACCCTTGATGGACAGCAAGCCTACTTTGCCTCGAACAAGATCAATAAGGCCAACGGCTGGGACATCTACTTCTTCGACCTTTACGAAGGTGTACAGCCAGAGGAAGTGGTCTTGGTCAAGGGAACATTGACCAAAGACATGTTTGCTTCGGACGATGAAGCCAAAGTGGTATTAAAAAACAGTGCCACTGGTAAGAGCACGACATTGCAGGTGGATGAAGAAAGTGGCCAATTCTCAGCAGTAGTAAAAAAGGCAGAGGCGGATGCTTTTGTCATTAAGTTAGATGCCAAGAAGGCAGCTTTTAGTGCTGCGCCTTTGCGATTGGCGCTGGCCTCATCAGGTCCTCCTGGCGATGTGAGTCGTATGGAGATTGCATTGGAACAGTCAGATATGGCGGAAGGTGAATCGTACCCCATTCCGAACATCCTCTTTGAGACTAATTCTGACCGGTTGGATGAACTAAGTGAACTTCTCATTGCTGAATTCGCCGAGTTTCTATCGGACAATTCCCATCTAAAGGTTCAAATCCAAGGCCATACAGATAATGTGGGGGATGCTGCAGCAAATCTCAATCTGAGTACCCGTAGGGCTAAACGAGTCACAGATACCTTATACGGCTATGGCATTGACGCCTCTAGGTTGAGTTCTAAAGGCTACGGTGAAAGTCGTCCAGTGGCTAGCAATGATACCGAGGAAGGGCGAGCGAAGAACCGCAGAACGGTGTTCGTCGTAAAGCAATTGTAGTTCTAAGAACATATATGCCCTAAGTACAGAGCAAAAAAAATCCCGAGCCATGCGGCTCGGGATTTTTGTATCTCTTGTGGTGAGGATTAGAAGCGACGCTCTTTGATACGAGCTGCTTTACCTGTACGCTCTCTCTGGTAGAAGATACGTGCACGACGTACTTTACCGCGCTTGTTCACCTCGATCTTTTCGATCGCTGGAAGGTTTACAGGGAAGATACGCTCTACACCTACGTTACCGCTCATCTTGCGAATAGTAAAAGTCTCAGTAGCACCTGAACCTCTGCGTTGCAATACTACACCGCGGAAGAACTGAGTACGTGTTTTCTCACCTTCAGTAATTTGAGTGTAGACAGTGATGGTATCACCTGCACCAAATTCTGGTAAGTCTTTTCTAGAAACGAATTCGTCGTTTACAAACTGAACTAAGTCCATGTTTAAAATAATTTACATTGCTGTGAGTCAACATTCACATCTCTTGCCAGAGGTTAACACGCAGTCCCTTTCGGGAGGGCAAAAGTAATTAAAAATTCTTTTTTAGAACTGCTCGCGACCTGCAAAGTGGAAATCGCCTTCGATCTGAGCGTTTTCATCGCTATCAGAACCGTGTACAGCGTTCTCACCAATGCTCTTAGCGAAGCGCGCACGGATAGTTCCTTCAGCAGCTTCCGCTGGGTTCGTAGCACCGATCAACGTGCGGAAATCTTCAACAGCGTTGTCTTTTTCAAGAACTGCAGCCACGATAGGACCTGAAGTCATGAATTCAACGAGTTCACCGAAGAATGGACGCTCTTTATGTACTGCGTAGAATGCCTGTGCATCTGCAGTTGAGAGCTGTGTTAATTTCATTGCTGAAATACGGAATCCAGCTTCAGTGATTTGGTTTAGGATTGCACCGATGTGACCGTCGCGTACCGCGTCCGGCTTGATCATCGTAAGAGTCTTATTACCTGCCATTTTATTTGAGTTTTTCTAAAATTTGCGCCGCAAAGGTACACTTTTCTCGCACCTTTGTACGAGATTGTA
>CATAPZ010000184.1:0-2304 GCA_949486955.1 Cryomorphaceae bacterium
CCCGAAGGATCCTGTTTTGGCTTTGTCGGGAAGACAGGACTCGAACCTGCGACCCTCTGGTCCCAAACCAGATGCGCTACCACCTGCGCCACTTCCCGAACGATGCAATTTCAATGAACGTTTGTTCTCTGCGGAAAGACAGGGACTCGAACCCTGGGATCACTTACGCGATCACAGCTTAGCAGGCTGTTGCATTACCACTCTGCCACCTTTCCATTAGGGTGCGCAAATTTATACCAGAATTCTTTTTGCGCAAGACAATTTGATGAAATAATTCGAAGTAATTGACTATTCCGCTTCGGGGTATGAAATTCTCACGTGATAAACGCCTCGAATAAAGCGTTTAAAGGCCTCGCGGATGGTATTGATTTCTTTCATAGTGATTTCCGCGTTGTCGTATTGACCCGTTGATAACTGGTGCCCTATGACCTTGTCAATCATCTCTGAAAGGTTTTTCTCAGTTTTATCCGGAATACTACGCGTGGAGGCCTCTACAGCATCGGACATCATAACAATAGCAGTCTCTTTGGAAAAGGGCTTAGGACCTGGGTAATGAAATTGATCGAATTGGTCCGTATCGGGATGATCTTCCTTGTATTTGCGGTAGAAATATTCCACTCTTGAGGTTCCGTGATGTGTGCGAATGAAATCAATAACGATATCAGGTAACCTGTATTTCTTGGCCATCTCTATCCCACTATTGATGTGATCAATGATGATTTCAGCACTCTCTAAATAACTCAATTCTTCGTGAGGTGAAGTACTAGAGCTCTGGTTTTCAGTGAAGTACTGCGGGTTGGCTATTTTCCCTATATCGTGGTACAAGGCACCTGTGCGCACTAATAATGTATTGCCACCAACGATTTCTGTTGCAAACTCCGCCAGATTTGCCACTTGCATGGTGTGCTGGAAAGTACCCGGAGCCTCCTTGGAGAGTAACTTAAGTAGCGGACTGTTGGTATCGCTAAGCTCGAGCAGTGTCAAATCACTTACTACACCAAAGGTGCGTTCAAAGAAATAAATCAGTGGGAAAATAAACAATAGAATGAGGGTTCCGCCCAGAGAATAGGCCACTGGAAGTAGACTTTGTGTAGTCCAATCTGATTCGCGGATCAAATGTATACTCAAGTGTACAAGCAACAGTACCACCATGATCTGAACGGTACTCTGGACCAATTGACTGCGCTTGTAAATGCCACGAATTAGAAAGAGCGTAATTAAACCGGCAGAGAACTGAACAGTCACAAATTGGACCGAAGAACTCACAAAAGGTAAAAGCGCTACCAGCATTATGGTATGTGTAAAAAGCGCCAATCTGTCTGAAAAAAAACTTCGAATAATCACTGGGACCAAAAGCAGCGGTACGGCTAAGGCACTAACTGAATTTATGGACTCCAAAAGCAAGGCAACAACCATCCCCGCAGTAAAGGTGAACATGTATAAATTCAAGGATGAACTATGGGCAAGAACGGCGTTGTAATGCAAGCGCAAAAAGAAAGCTAATCCAATGAATATCAACAATATGTACAAGACCGACCCCAACTTAGAATAAATGCTAGAGTCGCTCTGCGTTCTGTCGTAACTGCGCTCGAGCGCCTTCAAGGTCTCGTACTTCTGTTCGTTCACGGTAGATCCCTGGGCAATAATGAGCGTTCCCTGAGCAACCAACCCTTTGTTGGATGGTAAGAGTGCGAGTTTGGCCTGAAGCGCACTGTCGGTTTTAGATTCGTTGAGGCTGTACGTTGACGGTAAAACTAACGCCTCGGGCAGTCCATAATTCGCAACCAAAGAAGACGGTGTCCATGCGCCCGAGAGATCAATACGGGTGCCGTCGACGAGGTACAACCGATGGTTCAAAGCAGGCTTGTTGGGCGCCACTCCTCTTTTCTGCCACAACTCGAGCTCACTATGCAGAGCGGAATCTATGTTGGCATTGGCAAGCCACTCGTCCACTCGGTAATGATAGTCGTAGTAAAAGTCCTTGTTTTCGATCAGGAATTTGCGATCAGATTCCAATTCTTCGTTGCTCTTTTGGAGCACAAAATCTTGTGGAGCCACCAGGTCCTCCTCGAGCCAAATTTGACCCAATCGGTAATCGTACTTGAATTGGGCACCGCTCGGTATACTGATGTAAATCAATGCACTAGAGACCATGGCAATGAGGGAATAATACAACCACTGCTCACTTATTCTAAACCAATTCGGTGCTTTCATGTAATTCTTGCCGTTTCTAGGGTCCAATTTAGTAGTTTAGAGGTGTGTTTTTAAGCACAGAACCAAATACATTACAGAACTTATGAAAGA
>CATAPZ010000185.1:0-3741 GCA_949486955.1 Cryomorphaceae bacterium
GCTGCTGTTCTGTGCGGAAAAGTTCGCCTTATCGATAACCTTCCTCTTTTTTAATCTACTTTTGCGCCATGCAAATAGAGGTCGTAAAGAGTAAAATTCATCGCGTAAAGGTCACAGGAGCTGACCTTGATTACGTGGGTTCTATCACTTTAGATGATGATTTAATGGCTGCTGCTGGCATTATCCCGGGGGAACGGGTGTACATCGTCAACGTCAACAATGGTGAGCGTTTTGACACTTACACCATCTCGGGAGGCAGCGGCACGGGAAGTGTTGTATTAAATGGACCGGCAGCGCGTCGCGTTCAAAAAGGTGATGTGGTTATCATCATTGCCTATGCTCAAATGACACCGGAAGAAGCAAAGACTTTTAAACCTCAGATTGTATTCCCGAACGAATCAACTAATCTCTTGAAATAGTGACGGCCTATGTAAAAAAGGGGCTGCGGTATGTGCTTTTCTTAAGTATCGGGGTACTGTTACTGTATTTCACATTCAAAAACACCAACCCAACCGAATTGTGGAGCAACATACAGTCGGTGGATCGATTTGGGCTCTTCATCGCTATAGGGATTGGATTCATAGCCATCATCATCCGCGGCATCCGTTGGGTACAGCTCTTAGCCTCTCTCGGATATAAAGTGAGCTCGGCCAATGCTATTGCGGCAGTTGCATTTTCCTACCTGGTCAACCTAGTCACGCCAAGAGTGGGTGAAGTTGCACGATGTACAGCTATTAATCGGACTGATGAGGTTCCAATAGACAAGTTATTCGGAACCGTTGTGCTTGAACGTGTTGTAGATACCCTCATGTTTGGCATCGTACTATTAATCGCGGTCATTACCCAGGCGCAACAACTTTCCATTTTCTTGACGCAGAGCGGTGCCAGTCTGCCCTCCTTATCACCAACGCTGATAAGCGGTTTAATTTTGGGTGGTCTACTCGTGCTTATTGGTCTTTGGGCCACTCGTAAAACGTGGTCTCAATGGAGTTTTGCGCAAAAAGTTATTGGTTTTATACAAGGCCTTGTTGAGGGTTTAAGAAGTATTCAAAAAGTCGACAACAAATTCTTGTTTTGGGCATATAGTGTAGGTATTTGGACGTGCTACACGGCCACCATTGTTGTTGGTTTCAAGGTTGTCCCTGGCTTAGAAGCATTGGGACTTTCTGAAGCGTTCTACGTAAGTGTCGCTGCCGGCCTGGGGTACGTCATTCCTGTACCCGGAGGAATTGGCGCTTACCACTACCTCGTATCTAAAGCACTTACTGTGATTGGGTATTCGCCAGAACTCGGAACTGCCTATGCCACCATCATCCATAGCGGCAACAGTTTAATGTTCATTGCTACTGGTGTTATTGGCATGCTAATTCTGTATTTTGCAAGGAAGAAATAATCTCCATGGCAAAAAATAGAAGCGTCTTTATCTGTACCAACTGTGGCACCGAACATTCTAAATGGATGGGGCAATGCCAAGGGTGTAAGGAGTGGAACACGCTCGTGGAGGAAACGCAGACCAAAAGCAAGCCCGATCCACGAGCGTGGAGCGGTGATAATGCTTCAAGCAGGCCGCTTAAAATTGACGAGGTTGAACATACAGCAGTACAACGTTTTCCCATTCGCGACGAAGAGTTTTCAAGAGTGTTAGGCGGAGGTATTGTACCGGGATCTGTAGTTTTACTAGGTGGTGAGCCCGGTATCGGTAAAAGTACCTTGCTCCTGCAAATGGCACTTAAGTTCAGTGGAACTGTAGCGTATATCAGTGGTGAGGAAAGTCCGTCTCAGATCAAGCTGAGAGCGGAAAGAATTGGCCGTACAGAAAGTGAATTGTTCCTTTTAAGCGAAACCAAAACGGAGGCCATTTTCAACCATTTGAAAAAGATGCGTCCACACCTTGTGGTTGTCGACTCCATTCAGACCCTTCACGTGCCTCATGTCGAAAGCACTCCTGGATCAGTAGCTCAGATTAGAGAAAGTGCGGCAAGCTTCATTCGTTACGCGAAAGAAACAGGCACACCGGTGCTATTGATTGGACACATTAATAAGGAAGGAAGTATTGCAGGGCCGAAGATATTGGAACACATGGTGGACGTTGTTCTCCAATTTGAAGGCGACCCAAACCTGTTGTACCGCATTCTGAGGGCACACAAGAATAGATTTGGTTCTACCCATGAGATTGGATTGTATACCATGGAGCAGGCCGGTTTGCAAGGGGTAGCAAATCCAAGTGACTTGTTATTGACCAAACAACACGACGGCTTGAGCGGTAATGCTGTAGCAGTTTTGCTAGAAGGCGTTCGCCCGATGTTGTTAGAGCTGCAGGCGTTGTGTTCTACAGCCGTTTACGGGACTCCGCAGCGTTCTACGACAGGTTTTGATACACGCCGATTGAACATGATCTTAGCTGTTTTGGAGAAGCGTTGTGGCTTCCGATTGGGACAGAAAGATGTCTTTTTAAACATCACAGGTGGATTGCGCGTAGACGATCCTGCATTGGATTTGGCAGTGATTGCAGCCATTCTCAGCTCGAATGCTGATGAACCCATCTCGGGCAAGGTATGTTTTGCAGCGGAAGTTGGCTTAACTGGTGAAGTTCGACCGGTGACCAAAGTGGAACAGCGCATTCGTGAGGCTGAAAAGCTTGGATTCGAACGCATCTATGTGAGCGGTCACCACCAAATAGAAAAATCCCACTACGACATTGCCATAGTGGGATTGAAAAGAATTGAAGAATTGGTACGTGCCCAATTCTAAGTAGTGCAATTACTCGCCTGCTGCATCTAGCAGGTTTGCAAGCTCTGTTAAATCTGGTGTTAGTATAATCTCCGTACGACGGTTGATGGCCTTGTTACTCGCAGAACTATTCTCTACTAGTGGTACATACTCACCGCGGCCGGCTGCTGTGATTCGTTGTGGATCAAGACCTGCATTTTTGGTCAATATCTTTACCACATTCGTGGCACGCATTACACTGAGGTCCCAGTTGTCTTTTACTTGGCTCTGTCCACGGTATGGATCATCATCCGTATGTCCTTCGACAAGAATACTGATCTCCTCGTTGTCCGCGAGCACTCGCGCAAGGTTTTCCAGAGCAACTTGTCCGTTTGCTGCAACACTCCAAGAGCCTGGGGCAAAGAGTAGACTATTTTCAAGACTCACGTAGACCTTGCCGTCACGCATATTGACCGTGAGGCCCTTGCCTGTAAAGCCCAATAAAGCGTCGGCAACCTTCTGACGAACATAATTCACTGTGCTGTCTTGACGACGAATAACGCCCTCTAGCTCTGCAACACGACGCTGTCCTTTTTCCAAGGCACGGCGTTCAGTATTTAGACTATCTTCTTTCGCTTGCAGACGGCTTTGGATGGTACTTAACTCGTCCATCAACGCTTTGTTTTCACGTGCGCTCGCTGCAATGAGCGTACTGTTGTTGTCCAGCAAGTAATCGTACTGCTTAGACAAGCGGTCGTATTTGGTCTGCAAAGCGCGCAGCTCGTCAAACTTCGCCGTGGTATCCTCCTGAAGCTGATTCACCTCACGACGTACTTCTCCTAAGGTGCGCTCGAGTTCTGAATTCTCGGCTGCACGCATTTCGCTCTTTTGACGTAGCTGATCGGCTTCGTTAGAAAGAAGATCGTACTTCTCTTGTAAGGTCTTGTGCACTTTGGTGCTTACACACGAGGTGGTAAGCGCGCCGAGAAGTGCAAAAATGAATAGCTTCTTCATGGTATTATTTCAATTCTA
>CATAPZ010000186.1:0-3318 GCA_949486955.1 Cryomorphaceae bacterium
CCAACGACGTAGCATTCTTGACCCAATTGGTCCGCTACGTTGCCGATCAACGAAAAGCTGGGTTGATCTAGAAATTTTGTGCAATCGTTCATTTATGCAGGGAGTGTCGAAACTTTTGAGAAATAAATACCAGCCAACAAAAGTACAATTAGGATGAAGTACAAAGCGAGGTTTGTCCGCTTGATTTTAAGCAACCAATGGTCTTCTTTTTCTTTACCTGTGAGTATCACAGGGTAGAGTAGCGGGAAGAGCATGATGGATTCTTTCCACCATTGACGGTCTTTTTTGTGAATGTAGTTGCGCTTGTAATAGTCGGTCCAATGCCCCGGAGCTTTTTTGTTTTGTACCCGCAGGTATTGAAAGTGCAAGGCCCATTTGAAACTGTAAACAGCAACGGTCAAGATCATTACGATCACTAAAAAAGTGGTTTGTCCTCCAGTCATGAATGTCGTAGTTTTTTTAATTCGACGTAGCGCCAATAGACGCCTTGAGCCATGGAAATGCTGTACCAGAAACCTGCGTTTCCATCAAGGAAACCCAGTCGTAGTACAAAGTGTTTAAAAAATCGAAAAGCAGGTTTAACAGCAGTATGAAATAATCCTATCGTGCCGGTTCTTGCCTGGTGGTCTTTCGCACTCCTGCTCGCATAGGCCCGTTGCTTTTTATTCCACTGGTCCCAATTTTTGTAGGTATAATGGTGCAGTTTACCCGGCAAGGGATGCGGTTTAGGAACATTCATTCGCTCATGAACTTCGCAGTCGCTGTAGCGGCGGGTATGATGGAATAATCGGACCACGACATCGGATTGAAGCCCGGAAAAACGCATGGCACGACCCATGAAAAAATGTGTACGTCGCAGCCCCCAATAGTGCTCTTTGTTAGTGTGCGTCTCACTTTTCCACTGTTGAAGTACTTTGATCAACTGTTCATCCAGTACTTCATCTGCATCAATAAACAGTACCCATGGATGTTGGGATTGTTCCATGGCCCAATTCCGCTGGTCTGCCCAGTTCTTAAATGCGCGCATTTCAATTCTCGTCGCACCGTGCGCTTTCGCAATGGAAACCGTTTGGTCCTCAGAAAAGCTGTCCACAACCAGTACTTCGTCCCCTACTAAAGCAGCAGCTTGCATGGTAGGTGCAAGCACATCGGCCTCGTTATAAGTGAGGATAATAATGGAAAGTGGGGTAGGCATTAAACAGCGACGTTGTGCGTTCTTAATGCATCGTTGAGTGAGGTTTTCTTATCCGTACTCTCTTTGCGTTTACCAATGATTAAGGCACACGGTACATTAAAGGTACCCGCGGGAAATTCTTTTGGCATGGTCCCCGGAATGACCACAGAACGTGCAGGCACGTGTCCTCTGTATTCCACCGGTTCCGATCCACTTACATCAATGATTTTCGTTGATGCAGTGAGCACGACATTTGCACCCAAAACGGCTTCTTTTTCTACACGAACACCTTCCACGACGATACAGCGTGAGCCGATAAAACAATCGTCTTCGATAATCACTGGTGCAGCTTGCAACGGTTCCAATACGCCACCAATACCAACACCTCCGCTGAGGTGGACATTTTTGCCTATCTGAGCACAACTGCCCACTGTAGCCCATGTATCTACCATGGTGCCACTATCTACGTAGGCACCGATATTTACATAAGATGGCATCATAATGACACCGCTGGCTAAGAAAGCGCCGTGCCGTGCAATGGCGTGAGGAACGACTCTTACGCCTTTTGCCGCATATCCTGTTTTTAAAGGAATTTTATCATGAAATTCAAAAGGAGGAACTTCTATCGTTTCCATCTGCTGGATAGGGAAGTACAAAACCACTGCTTTTTTCACCCATTCGTTTACTTGCCAGCCGTTTGACGTAGGTTCAGCGACGCGCAATTCTCCACTATCTAGTGCGCTTACTACAGCTCTGATGGCTTGTTGAGTGGCGGATTCTTTTAATAAGTCGCGGTTATCCCAAGCGGCTTCTATAGTTGGTCGTAAATCTTGCATAAATCGTGTGCTCTTAAAGGTTCAAAGGTACGGCTTTCACTTGCTTTAGACTACCTTTGAACCATGGCAAAAATTGTAGCATTAGATGTAGGAGCAAAGCGCACGGGTATCGCAGAATCGGACCCGATGCACATGATGGCGTTCCCGTTAGAAACGGTTGAAACAGCATCCCTATTGACGTTTATACAACGCCGTCAGGAAGTAGAACCTATCGAGGAATTGGTGGTTGGAGCTCCAGTGCGCTGGGACGGTACACCATCAGAAGTGGCGCAATTCATCGACGGTCTTTGTCAAAAAATCGGTCAGAAATGGCCTGAAATGCGCATCATTAGAGTAGATGAACGCTTCACCTCATCTCTTGCTGCAGATGCGCTAGTCAAAGGCGGTATGAAGAAATCTAAACGCCAGGAAAAAGGCGCGGTTGACAAAGTGGCAGCTGCCCTGATTTTAGAAAATTATTTAGCACAGCGATAACTATCTTTGTGCGCATAGAATTCACGCAATGATTTTACCTATTGTCGCTTACGGCGATCCAGTTTTACATAAAGTAGCCGACGAAATCGGTCAAGATTATCCGGGTTTAGATGCATTGATCGCGAACATGTATGAAACCATGTATAATGCGCAAGGCGTTGGTTTAGCGGCCCCCCAGATCGGAAGAGGTATTCGCCTTTTTGTTGTTGATGCAAGTCCATTTGCGGAGGAAGGGAGTGAAGACTTTGATCTTCTTACGGGATTGAAAAAGACTTTTATCAACCCCATCATTATTGAAGAATCCGGTGAAGAGTGGGGTATGGAAGAAGGCTGTTTAAGCATTCCTGATGTTCGCGAGACGGTGTTTCGTCAGGAAAAGGTGGTCATAGAATACTATACGGAGGACTGGGAATTGGTGGAGGAAACCTATACGGGACTAGCGGCTCGTGTGATTCAACATGAATACGATCATATTGAAGGGGTATTGTTTACGGAGAAAATAAAACCTTTGCGCAAAAGATTGATAAAAGGGGCGCTCGGGCGAATAGAGCGGGGCGGTATTTCTCCTGATTATCCGATGAAATTCCCAAAAGCGAAATGAGGTACATGATTGCCGCATTGCTCATGGTTGTAGTGAGTTGTCAATCTTCTCCCGCGCAAGAAACGAGTGAGCCGACCACTTCAGCAGTTGCAACAAGTGATTCTGCTTTGTATTATTTGGAGGTTGTGGAGCGCAACGTGCTAACGCCGGCGGGTTATACGCGTGCCGCGGCGCATTTTGTGGCACAGGATTCACTGATAAAAACAGATGCATCCTATTTAATGAAAGCGGGG
>CATAPZ010000187.1:0-3288 GCA_949486955.1 Cryomorphaceae bacterium
AATTGTAGCGATGTACAACGATTGATTGGATTTGTGGAGTTCAGAAACTTGGGCAACACATCCTATGCAGCCAATGGATATATGTGGGGCGACTTTGCCTACTACTACGCACAAGCGACTTTCAACATTATGACTGGTTTGACTTTTGAGTTTTAAAACATCAAGCTCAATTCAAATAAAAAGCCACCTCGAAAGAGGTGGCTTTTTTTAGTTGTATCAATGCTACCAGGATCCAGAAGCTCCCCCACCGCCGAAGCCGCCGCCTCCAAAACCGCCAAATCCTCCACTAGAGAATCCGCCGCCACCGCCGGAGCGTCCCATACTTCCCATGGTATAACCTGAGCCCATACCCCACCAAAAAGGACCGGTACGGTAACCACCGCCTCCACCGCCTCCTCGAGAGTTCTTGCTGAGGTAAATGATTATGAAAATGATGAGAACAAGGAGCTTGCCGAAGTTCTTTTTTCGCGATCTGTTTCTGCTAGAGCGCCCACCTTTGCCTTCGTAGGTGCCATCAAGCACCTGCATAATAGCATTCGATCCGGCCACTAAACCTTTGAAATAACTACCCCCTTTGAATTCAGGTAAAATATCGTTTTCAATGATTTGTTTGGAGGTAAAATCGGTTAAATAAGGTTCAAGGCCGTATCCGTTTTGAATGGAAATTTCCCGGTCGCCTGAAGCTACTAGGATGAGGCATCCGTTGTCTTTACCTTGTTGGCCAATCTTCCAGTTTGCCGCAATCTCCGCTGTAATTAGATTGATGTTGTCTCCGCCAGTGGTTTCCACCGTAACAACGGCTATTTGGGTAGAGGTGGTATCTGCGTAATCCAGCAGTAGATTTTCTAGATAGGCTTCTTCCTTCGGTGATAGGATGTCACTGTAGTCCGAAACCAAACGCTTCGGTGCCGGGGCATTGAGTAAGTCTTGCGCATTTTGAGCAAACAGAGAGACGGGAAGTAGTACTAATAGTATCCAACGCTTCATAGGCTAGCCTTTAGATATTTCGTTAGATAGCTCATCAACATCATCGTCCTGACGAGGAAAAAATTGCCCCAAGGCTTCGCCTGTTTTCTCTACACCGGCAGTAAGACCTTCAGAGAAATGTCCCACTTTAAATTCACTGATCACAAGGTCAATGATCTCTTGCCAAAAATTGACGGGAACTTTTTTATTGATCCCTTCACCTGCCCACAAGGCGAGCTTGCGATCTTCAATAGCTAGGTAGAACAACACGCCGTTTTTCTCGGCGGTTTTATGCATTTCTAATTTGCCGAACCATTGCTTGGCGCGCTGCTCGGCAGAAGAATTACCTGTAGATTTTTCTAAGTGAATTCGGATTTCACCTGAAGTATGGAGCTCTGCCTTAGTAATGGCGTCAACCAAGGATTGTTCTTGTTCTTCAGAGAGTAGTGAACGTACGTAATCACTCATTAGAACTGGACTTCAGGTGCTTTTTCGCTTCCTGCGTCTGCCTCGAAGTACCCCTTCTTTTCAAAACCAAAGCTTGAAGCGATGATCGTCTTTGGGAACTTGCGAATGGTGGCATTAAAATCTTTTACGCTAGCATTGAATCTGTCGCGTTCAATCTTAATACGATTTTCGGTGCCTTCTAGTTGGCTTTGTAGTCCAAGGAAATTTTGATTGGCTTTTAAATCAGGGTAACGCTCCACAGTTACCATTAAGCGCGATAAAGCACCGCTTAATTGACTTTGTGCTGCTTGGAAGTTTGCGATGGCCTCAGGACTGAGGTTATTAGCGTCGACGTTAATTCCAGTCGCTTTTGATCTAGCTTCAATCACGCCTGTGAGTGTTTCTTTTTCGAAATCTGCATATCCTTTTACGGTATTTACAAGATTTGGGATAAGGTCAGCTCGACGTTGGTAGGCACTTTCAACTTGTGCCCATTTTCCGTTGGTTTCTTCGTCTAGAGTAACTAAGCCATTGTAGCTGCCGATAATCCAGCCTACAAGGCCGACAAGAATAAGAGCTATAACTAAGAGGGTAATGGTCGATTTTTTCATTTTGGTAATTTGTGGTTAGGGTTTAATCTGCCTGCATCGTTCGCAGGATTTTTTGCAATTCTGACTTTACATAGCCCAATTTTTCTAGGGCTTCAACTTTGGTTACCGCAGATTTACCTTCGTCTTTCAGGTGTTTTTTTGCGCCCTCAATAGTGAAACCGCGCTCCTTGACAAGGTGGTTAATCGTTACAATCACTGCGACATCATCCTTGGAATACTTGCGTTTACCGGAAGCGTTCTTTTTAGGATGTAATTGTTTGAATTCGCGTTCCCAATAGCGAAGGTTCGAGGTATTTAGACCTAAGTGTTTGGCCACCTCACCAATGGTATAATACAGTTTATCCGGCAGTTGATTCATACGATGAAGGTATGAACTTATTGACTATTAATCGAAACTCTGGTTCGAGTGAGAGCTGATTTTCAGTATTTCCTCGTACTGTTCTGCACTAAGATCGTTGAAGAAGTAGTTGATTGGGTTGATCTTACGACCGTCCTTGATGACTTCATAATGCAGGTGAGGTGCCGTAGAAGAACCGGTTGAGCCGACATAACCAATGAGGTCACCGCGCTTCACACGCTGTCCACGACGCACTTCAATCTTGTTCATGTGTGCATACAGTGTTTGATACCCAAAGCCGTGGTCGATTACAATGTGGCGGCCGTAGCCCGAGCGGCTGCGCTTGTAGGTACTCACTTTTCCGTCGCCGGTCGCATAGATGGGCGTGCCAGTAGGAGCCGAGAAGTCCGTTCCCCAGTGCATCTTACGTACTTTATAAATCGGGTGGATGCGGTAGCCGTAGCCAGAAGCCATGCGTTTCAGATTTTTATTCGCCACAGGCTGAATAGCAGGAATAGAGGCCAGCATTTGCTCTTTGTTGCGCGCCATTTCAACGACATCGTCGAAACTTTTAGTTTGTACATAAGCGCGTTTAGCAACTTGATCTAACTTTTTACGCGTATCTATAAGAAGCTCGGAATTTGAGAACCCTTCCAGGTTTTTGTAGCGGTTGGCTCCCCCGAAACCTGCAGTACGCACTTCTTGTGGGATAGGACCAGCCTCAAAGATGGTACGGTAGATTTCATCGTCGCGCTTTTCTATATCAGAAAGTACTGTGGCCAATTCCTCCAACTTCCCGTTCATTAGATCGTATTGGATGACCATATTGTCCAATTCGCGCTTCATTCTACGCTCCTTTGGACTCTCAAACCACAGGTCGGCCGCTGTGTAAAAAACAAAGCCAAAAGCGGCTGCCGCGATGCTAAA
>CATAPZ010000188.1:0-9481 GCA_949486955.1 Cryomorphaceae bacterium
TCATTCTTTTTAAAGTCGAACGCAGCCATGTAACCGTTGTAAGAAGCTTCGTAATCCCCTGCTTCATATGCTGCACCTGCCTCAACGAGGTAGTTGTATGCGATATTTGGAATCTCACGAATAGCATCTTCAGAGTAACGGGGCTTTTTAAGCGTGCTTTCGTATTTCAAAAGATCTAGGATACTTTCAGCAGCAATGCTATTAGCATTGTCAGCAAGACCTTTGATTGCTTCGTCAGGTGAACCTGCAATCTGAGCATAGATCAAAGCACGATTGTAGTAGTACTTGGTCATGATCTTCTCTTTAATCTCAGCTGGATTCTTACTTTCGATAATCGTAGTTGCCTCGTCAATAAAACCTTTAGCCTCAACGATTTCGTTTCCTCTCAATGCAATGATTGCGCTTGTCACCTTCGGTGCTTCTTGAGCTTGAACGCTCAAAGTTGCGAATGTCAATACTGCAAATAATAGTTTCTTCATTATTGATACTTCTTAATTAAGTGGTGCAAATTTAATTCATAGGAGCGTACGCAAACACCACGCCATAATTAAATTACTCTTCGGTAGTTGTGGGCTCCTCCGATGATTCAGGCGCGGCTGTCTCAGTTGAACCTTCGGCAGCCTCTACTCCTTCTACCCCTTCGATTTCCTCTTCCTCTTCAGAAGCAGGTACCTTTGCGATGGAAGCAATTTCATCACCTTTTCTCAAGCTTATCAAACGAACACCCTGAGTGGCTCTACCCATAACACGAAGCGTATCAACACCCATTCGTATCATAGTACCTTTCTTGGTGATGATCATCAAATCATCCTCATCCGTTACGGCTTTCAAACTAACGAGTTCTCCAGTTTTTTCAGTAACTGTAATGGTTTTAACACCTTTACCTCCTCTATTAGTAATTCTGTAGTCTTCTAATGCAGAGCGTTTTCCATAGCCTTGTTCGCTAACGACCATGACATCGAACCCATCTCCTTCTCTAACGACCACCATACCTACTACTTCATCGTTCTCAGAATCCACAGTAATGGCTCGCACTCCTGAGGCATTACGTCCCATAGAACGTACTTTATCTTCTGGGAAACGGATGGCTTTACCACTGCGAATAGCCAGCATGATGTCTTGCTCACCGTTGGTTAGTTTCGCTTCTAATAGTGTATCTCCTTCACGGATGGTAATTGCATTAATACCATTGACACGCGGACGACTGTAGGCCTCGAGCGAAGTCTTCTTAATGACACCTTGCTTCGTACACATTACAATAAAGTGGTTATTAATGTAGTCCTCGTCCTTGAGGTTCAATACATTAATGAACGCCAACACCTTATCGTCTTGAGGGATATTAATCAGGTTTTGAATTGCTCTACCCTTGCTTTGTCTCGTTCCTTCCGGAATCTCGAATACACGCATCCAGAAACAACGACCAAGTTCGGTGAAGAACAACATGTACTGGTGGTTTGTGGCAACAAAGACGTTCTCAATAAAGTCTTTATCCCTAGTGGACGCAGCTTTTGCGCCTACTCCACCTCTGTTTTGTTTCTTGTATTCTGAAAGCGGCGTGCGCTTGATGTATCCTGCATGAGAAATAGTAATGACTACTTCTGTATCAGGAATCATGTCTTCGATACTTACATCACCACCGGCAAACTCAATGTCAGTGCGGCGATCATCACCGTACTTCTCTTTCATTTCGATGAGTTCATCCTTGATGATCTCCATACGCTTAGCCTTGTCTGCCAAGATGCTCTTCAAATACTCAATCGTTTTCATGAGCTCCTCGTATTCTGCTTTAATCTTGTCTCTTTCAAGACCAGTAAGCTTCTGCAGACGCATGTCAAGTATAGCCTTCGCCTGGATTTCACTTAGTTTGAATTCAGACATCAAGCCGTTGCGTGCTTCCTCTGGTGTTGCAGAACCACGAATGAGCTTAATTACGGCATCAAGGTTATCAATGGCGATGAGTAATCCCTCAAGAACGTGCGCTCTTTTCTCTGCTTGACGCAGTTCATATTCAGTACGACGAACAACTACTTCGTGACGATGATTTACGAAGTGTTTGATCATGTCCTTCAAGTTTAACAACTCAGGACGGCCGTTTACTAGTGCAATGTTATTTACTGAGAATGAGCTTTGTAACTGAGTGTACTTAAATAGTTTGTTCAAAACCACATTAGGTACAGCATCTCGCTTAAGAACGTACACGATACGCATACCCTTACGATCACTCTCGTCACGGATATCAGAAATTCCCTCGATCTTCTTGTCATTGACTAGATCGGCAGTTTTCTTAATCATGTCTGCCTTGTTGACCTGGTATGGAATCTCGGTGACTATGATACATTCGCGTCCTTTAACTTCTTCAATAGTAGCCTTGGCACGCAGTACAATGCGACCTCTACCCGTGTGGAATGCATCTTTAACTCCTTCGTAACCGTAAATGGTTCCTCCAGTTGGGAAGTCTGGAGCGCTAATGTGCTGCATCAATCCATCTATTTCGATGGTGTTATCGTCGATATAAGCATTTATAGCATTGATACTTTCGGTAAGGTTGTGCGGCGGCATGTTTGTGGCCATACCTACAGCAATACCTGAAGCCCCATTAACGAGCAAACCAGGTATACGCGTCGGCAATACGGTAGGTTCCTTCAGGGAGTCGTCAAAGTTTAACTGCCAATCAACAGTATCTTTATCAATATCCGAGAGCATTTCCTCTGCGATTTTTCGCATACGCACCTCTGTGTAGCGCATTGCAGCCGGAGAGTCACCATCAATCGATCCAAAGTTTCCTTGCCCATCTACGAGCATGTATCTGAGCGACCAATCTTGAGCCATACGGACCATGGTGTCATAAACAGAGCTATCGCCGTGTGGATGGTACTTACCCAGTACATCACCCACAATCCTCGCGGATTTCTTGTATGCTTTAGTGCTCGTTACACCCATGTCGTGCATACCGTAAAGTACACGTCTGTGTACTGGCTTCAATCCATCACGTACATCAGGTAGTGCACGTGATACAATGACCGACATCGAGTAATCGATGTAGGAGCTTTTCATTTGCTCCTCAATATTTACGGGAATGATTCTTTCTCCCTGCGCCATATTGTCAGTATTTAAGTGGGGATACCCCCGGTTTTTACGTAATCTTCAAATATAGCTTTTCGACCCGTGGTACCTGTTGATTAACCGCGTTAGAGTTACTGCATTTATCCACAAATCGATGTTAACAAAACCTTACCTTAGTAAGTAATGTTGTCATGGTAAATGTGAGTAGATTGGTCTTTGAGACCATGGCACACTTTGTGTTCAACATACATAAGCATAAATAGTCAGCACTATGGAAGAAAATTTTAGCCCGAGAGTTCGCGATGTAATCACCTACAGTAAGGAGGAAGCCTTGCGTTTAGGGCACGATTATATTGGCACAGAACACCTGCTTTTGGGAATTCTCCGCGATGGAGAAGGAACAGCTGTGGCCATTTTAAGGGATTTAGGATTGGATTTGAGTAACGTTCGAAATAAAGTTGAGGGTATTGCTGCACCTTATGCAACGAACGCTCCAGGAACGGGTAAAAATTTACCACTCACCCGTCAGGCAGAAAAAGCCTTAAAGACCACGTTTTTAGAAGCGAAGCTGTTCCAAAGCCCGGTGATTAGAACTCCCCATTTGCTGCTATGTATTTTGCGCAATGACAATGACCCTATAAGTGCTGTAATGGCTCAAATGGGTGCTTCTTACGATGCTGTTAAAGGAGAATACCAAAACAATCATTTAGAAAACGAGCTTCCCTCCTCTTCTGCTTCGCCCTCCATGAGCTATGACGATGGTGGTGAATTAGAAGAAAGTGGACCTTCACGTAGAAGCTCCGCTGGCGGTTCTTCCCAACAGGGCAGAAAAGAAAAATCAAAAACTCCCGTTCTAGACAACTTTGGTAAAGATCTCACCAAGGCGGCTGAGCAAAACAGACTAGATCCGGTAGTCGGACGTTCTAAGGAAATTGAGCGTGTTAGTCAAATTTTAAGTCGCCGGAAGAAAAACAATCCTTTATTAATTGGCGAACCAGGTGTGGGTAAAAGTGCCATTGCTGAAGGCTTAGCCCTTCGTATTGTCAATAAAGAGGTGAGTCGTGTATTGTTTGATAAGCGTGTAGTTAGTCTTGACTTGGCTTCTTTAGTTGCTGGAACTAAGTATCGTGGCCAATTTGAGGAGCGCATGAAAGCGTTGATGAATGAATTGGAAAAGAACGACGACATCATTCTGTTCATCGACGAGTTACACACAATTGTTGGTGCGGGTGGAGCTACGGGTTCTTTAGACGCTTCGAACATGTTTAAACCAGCATTAGCACGCGGTGAAATCCAATGTGTCGGTGCCACTACACTAGATGAATACCGTCAATTTATTGAGAAGGACGGTGCTTTGGAGCGCAGATTTCAGAAAGTGACGGTAGATCCTACGTCGCCGGAAGAAACTGTCCAGATTCTCAACAACATCAAAGACAAATACGAAGAGCACCACAATGTACTTTACACACCAGAGGCTATCCAGGCTTGTGTGAAGCTTACGCAGCGATACATTGCGGACCGCTTCTTGCCAGACAAGGCCATTGATGCTTTAGATGAAGCGGGCTCAAGAGTTCATATTTCTAATATTGAGGTGCCGACTAAAATCACTAAGCTTGAAGAGGAGCTAGATAAGATTAAAGAAGAAAAAGTACGTGTGGTTAAATCACAACGCTACGAGGAGGCTGCGAAGCTTAGAGACGACGAAAAGAATGTGCAGGCCCTTCTGGATAATGCACGTGTTGAGTGGGAGAACAGCTTAAAATTAAATAAAAAGACGGTTGATGAAGAGCAAGTAGCAGAGGTTGTTGCCATGATGACCGGTGTACCAGTGCAGCGCGTAGCGGCCCAAGAGATGGATCGCCTTGCTGAAATGGAGGATTTGCTTAAGGCCAGTGTCATAGGTCAAGATGAGGCTGTCAAGAAGATCGTAAGAGCTATTCAACGCAACAGAGCAGGACTTAAAGACCCTAAGAAGCCTATTGGTTCCTTCATATTCTTAGGACCTACGGGTGTTGGGAAAACGCAATTGGCGAAAAAATTGACGGAATTGCTCTTCGATAATGAAGACAACATGATTCGTATAGATATGAGCGAATACATGGAAAAGTTCGCGATATCACGTCTTGTAGGTGCTCCTCCAGGATACGTTGGATATGAGGAAGGTGGCCAATTGACCGAACGCGTTCGACGTAAACCGTATTCTGTCATTTTGCTCGATGAAATCGAAAAGGCGCACCCAGATGTATTTAACCTACTACTTCAAGCCTTGGACGACGGTCAGATTACAGATAGTTTAGGTCGTAAAGTGGATTTTAAAAATACCATCATTATCATGACCTCGAACCTTGGTTCACGTCAGTTGAAAGACTTTGGTACAGGTGTTGGCTTTGGAACAACAACGAGAGACCAAAACAAACAAGATTTGGAGAAAGGTGTGATACAAAGTGCTTTGAAAAAGGCTTTTGCTCCTGAATTCTTAAATCGTATTGATGATGTGGTGCTCTTTAATTCGCTCAAAAGAGCGGATATCCACGAAATCATTGATATCGAATTGAAAGGATTGCTTTCTCGTGTGGCTGAATTAGGCTACAAAATTTCTTTGAGTGAAGAAGCCAAAGACTTTGTGGCGGATGAAGGTTTTGATGAAGCCTTTGGTGCTCGTCCTTTGGCACGTGCCTTACAAAAACTCATTGAAGATCCGCTGGCAGAAAGAATAATCGGCAAACAGCTCAACGAGGGCGATGAAGTAATTATTGAACTCAAGGGCAAAGAATTGACTTTCGAAATAATTAAGGCGAAAGAGGAAGCTTCTGAAAAGGCTCCTGAAGCATTGCCGGAATCGACTGAAGATTCTACGAAGGACGAGGCTTAGATTTCAACAATTGCATCGGCCCGCTCTTCAGTTAGTTTGTGTCCGATAGCATTTAGCATGGGTGATGGTCGTACTGTAATAAAGTGCTCCCTCACCCATTCTTTTTGGTGCAGATAATCGTTTTCTAGGTAGATGCCTACAAGATTTCCTTTTTCCATGAAGACCGCCCCACCCTCTTCTAAATCAATGAGCCATGACTTTTGATTGGACGAGGTTAAAAGAGTAAGTGCTTCCTTGCTGCTCCATCCGTTACGTTCTGCCTCTTGGAGATAATTCGCAAGCCAAGTTTGTCCACTTACGTAAGAACCAAATTTTCGTAGTGCACCGCTTCCGATAGCTTTCTGAACCACCCACTTGATTTCTCCCTTACCATTCTCAAAAGCATACAATCCGAATTTTAGCGATTGCTTCTTTTGTGCCTTGTTCAAGGGAGGCCAATGCTCTCGAATCTTATGGTCCTCAAAGATCAAAGCAAGTGTTTCGTTAGGCAATAATGTGTAATCCAACGAGTGACACTCTTTCATCAATCGTTGATACTTAGTGGTCTCTTGTTGAGTCGAGAAGTGCTGAGTAATCCTTTGCTTAATATTATTGGCCTTACCTATGTATAAGGGCAAACCAAAAGCATCTTTAAACTGGTATACACCGAAGCTCTTGGGTAGGTTATCATATTGCTCACTGGGTAAATGATCAGGCATTTGTATGCGTTTTAGAAGGCCAATTTTAGGATCGGTCAATACCTTTTCATCGTAATCCGAATGCAGGCAATGAATTAAGACTTCAGCAGCACACAAGGCATCGCTAAGGGCGCGGTGTGGATTGTCGTTTTCTACTTCTAATTGTCGGGCCAAATTTGCCAGTGAATAGCGGCCAAATTCAGGAAACATCGCACGGCTGTATTTAACCGTACACAATTTATCCATTCGCCAAGATGTTCCGGCCTCTCTAAAAGCACGATCAATGAAACTGTAATCAAAGTTTACACTGTGCGCAACAAATACATCACCAGATAATTGCTTGAGGAGCTCAGGAATAAGTTCTTGAAAGGTTGGAGCATCAGCAACCATTTCATCATCAATACCCGTGAGCAATTGAATGTTGTATGGGATAGATCGATCCGGCTTAACAAGTGAAGACCACTGATGCGTAATCTTTTTGTTTTCAACATGAACTACTCCTATTTCGGTGATGTCATTGCCCGAGGGTCTTCCCCCAGTTGTTTCTATATCTACTACCACATATTTCACAGCAGCAAATTAGCCAATAGGCGCGTTTAACCTCTACGCTTTGTTCTATATTTATCCTCATGGAATTATTGATTTGGATTTTATTGATTTTAGGAATTGCGGGTGCCATTCTTCCAATGGTTCCAGGGCCGATTCTTACAGCCGTCGCCCTGCTTCTTGCCTTAATGTCAGACCAAATCAATGGTGCACTTTACTGGTTCTTTGTAGTGAGCGGAATAATGATTTTTCTCATTGACTTTTTCATGCCAGCTTATTTGACCAAGAAATCTGGAGCATCAAAAAGGGCATCCAACGGCGCATTAATAGGGATGATATTGTCATTATTTACAGGGCCAGGTCTCTTTTTAGGAGCATTCGTAGGCGCTTTTATTGGTGAATTCTCCATGACTTCAGATGCTACGAAAAGTGCACGTGCGAGCATTTATGCAGTCTTAGGTGTGTTTAGTGGCATGGCAATAAAGTTGTTCTACACATTGGCTATGCTCATCTTATATATCAGTCAATTGTATTTATGAGAGTAACTGTCGGCACAAAAGAGATTCGCTATCCTTCTTTGGATTTGACAGAGGGTATCATTCTATTTACGGGTCCTTCGGGGAGTGGCAAGACAACCTTACTCAGGGCGCTACATGGTGAATTATTGGTTAAAGATTCATTTGAGAATTGGCCTCAGAATAATACGGCCATGATGCCGCAGCAAAATACCTGGATACCATATTTGAAGATAGGTGTTCAATTGCGACAATTTGGTGGACCAAATTCAGAGTTAATTGCGCGCCAATTGCAGCTAGAAAGACAGTTGGAAAAATTCCCCAATGAATTGAGCGTTGGGCAACTACAAAGATTTTCGCTCGCCTTAACTCTAAGTCTAGATAGTTCTGTTTTCCTTTTGGATGAGCCTACAAGCGCCTTAGACGACGATCTCGCAAACCTTGTTTTTGGGCTGATAGATCAAAAATTAAAAGAATCGGACCGAACAACTATTGTTGCCGTGACTCACGACCCTCGCATGAAAAAGTACTTTAGTACGGCAAAAATGTGGCAGCTATGAGCAGGGTAATAGCAGTTTATTTCGGTCAATTACGAGCCAAGGGCATTCAATATGTAATGGTTGCGCTACTCACACTTCTTGTCAGTGGTGGCTTTTACGCCTCTCGAATCACCGAATCGTACATCTTTAGTAAGTGGACAGAGAGTGCACAATATGCTGATGTTATAGTTAGTTACAAAGGATCTCCCTTGCAGATTGTGGCAAGCACATTGTTTAGAATGGAAAATCCAACCGGAAACATCGATAGCACTACATCTGCCTATTGGGATAAACACCCTATGGTTGCAGCCTCTTGCCCAGTATCACTAGGAGACAATATTCAAGGCTACCCACTTATTGGAACTTCGTTGGATTATTTTGATTGGATGAAGATTAATGTAGTCGAGGGTCATCTGCCCTATGGCGATGCAGACGTGGTCGTAGATGTTAACTTGGCTGAAATACTAGGATTGAGCATTGGCGATGAACTTCATTCTTCGCATGGCGGCGATTCCAATGGTCAGCAGCATGAGCATCACTTCTTGCAAATAGTTGGTATTGTGCAAGCTCCGAGAAACGCTGACCAACAGGCCTTTTTCACTACGACCACCGCGTATTACGGTATGCACAATAACAAGGGTAAAGGGGATATAACAGCCCTCATGCTTCGTCTAAAGAGTAAATCAGCGTTGGTCATGTTACCAAGGGTCTTCGATCAACGCCCTAATGAGCAAGGAGCTTTTCCCGTCTTTATTTTTGCGCAGCTACAGAAGCAATGGTCACCAACCCTGGCTACTATGAAAAAGTATAGTGTAATTGTACCAGTGGTACTTTTACTCATGTTCGCATTGATTGTAGCCTATCTGAATGGTACTGAGAAAGAATCAAAGCGCTTTTACACCTTACAGAAATTGTCAGGGTTCGAAATCTTTTGGCTGCAACATGGTTTATCAATCATTGCTGTCTTAGTCGGCACGGTTCTCACCTTCGTGGCTTTAAACAGCTTAGCTGGATTTTACATACATGAAGAACAGGGAGCTATTTTGTTACCGTTGCTTATCGCAGTTCTACTAGGTATCTTTCATTCCAAGCGTACATGAAGAAATTAATTGCACTATTGTTTATTGTTTTTGGGCTCAATGCAAATGCACAGCAGGTGTTGCCTTGGGAAATGTTGGCCGTGCCCTACTCCACTACACCTGATGGTCTCTATGAACCACAATTTCCTTCATGGCTCGATAAATACAAGAATACGGAAGTCGTAATTCA
>CATAPZ010000189.1:0-1816 GCA_949486955.1 Cryomorphaceae bacterium
GCCGATGCCTGAGGCAAACCGTAAGCGAGGTTCTGACGGTAAATTTGTTTGGCACGCTCTATCTCAAGCTTGGCAATCTGTACACCATAGGCATGGTCAAGCGCATACTCCTGGGCCAAAGCCAAGGTGAATTTCTCTTGGGCACTTACGGTGCTAGACAAGCACAAAGACAGAAAGAGCAATCCTAGTTTTCTCATTCTTCGTTGTTTATTATTTGATTTAAATATTGAATTCCTTTGTCGGAGGCTATCCCTCTAATGTGGTACTTGAGGCTTGTTTGACGCAACTCATCAAGGTCCGCTGGACGCTCCGCTATGTTGTTTTCGTGGGTCGCCAAAATGTGTCCGTAATACAGGATAGTGATGTGGTCTACCGCAATGTCTTGACGATACAAGCCTTCTTCGATTCCCTTTCTCAAATTGTCTTGAGTGATCTTGAATACGAGCTCCTCGCGCTTCTTCTTTAATCGCGGAGCCAATTCCGGATAGTACTGCTCCAGCTGCCCAAACAATCGGTCTTCATCGCCGCGCATGTGCTTCTCAGCAAAGCGCTCAATAGCAAAGAGGTCATCAATGGCATTGCCTCCGTTTTTCTCAAGCACTTCATACAAGACGCTTTCCATACTCTGGGCAAAAAAGCTGAACGATTGAAAGAGAAAATCGGGTTTGTTCGACACGAATTTGTAGAGCGTCTTTTTTGAAATTCCACAGGCATTGGAAATTTGTTCCATAGTAACTGCCTTGATTCCAAACTTTTTAAAAAGCTCGAATCCAGTGGCAAAAATTTTTACAGCGTCTGCAGTAATGCTCATTCGTCGTTAGGGTAGGTACGGAGGCCGTTTCACTTCATGCCGGAAACGAAATATCCATAAATCGTTTCCCGGGTTTCCCTCTTACAACAATTTTTATGCCATAATGTTGAGTACGTGTTGATTTTTACAGAAAAATCGTATTTTAAATGAGCTACTTGATGCATATTTGTAGCAAACAACACGAATAATGAGCATTTCGAAAATCTTACAAGAGCCGACATTAGGCAGTGTCATTACAGTTAAAGGATGGGTACGTAGCTTCCGAAGCAACCGGTTTATCGCCCTTAACGACGGGTCTGCATTGGCCAATCTGCAATGTGTGGTAGACTTCGAGAATGAAGACGAAAACCAGTTAAAGCGCATCACCACTGGTGCTTGTTTGGCAATAACGGGGGAACTTGTAGAGAGCCAAGGAAAAGGTCAAAGCGTTGAAATCAACGTACAATCTTTTGAAATTTTAGGCGATGCTCCTGTAGAGGAATACCCACTACAACCGAAAAAACACAGCCTTGAATTCTTGCGTGAGATTGCCCACCTGCGTCCTCGTACAAACACCTTTGGAGCTGTATTCCGTATTCGTCACGCCCTCTCTTTCGCCATTCACAACTACTTCAATAAAGAAGGTTTCTTCAACTGGCACAGTCCAATCATCACTGGGTCTGATGCAGAAGGTGCTGGTGAGATGTTCCGTGTAACTACCCTGCCAAACGGCACAGACCAAGAAAGCAGTGAGGACTTCTTCGGAAAAGAGACGCACCTCACGGTAAGTGGTCAGCTCGAAGGTGAGCTTGGCGCAATGGGATTAGGAAAAATCTACACCTTCGGCCCTACATTCCGTGCTGAAAACTCAAATACAACGCGTCACCTTGCGGAATTCTGGATGATCGAGCCTGAAATGGCATTCTTCGATCTGGAAATGAACATGGATCTGGCAGAGGACTTCTTGAAATACACCATTCAGTACGTCTTAGACAACTGTCGCGCCGACCTCGAGTTCCTCGACAA
>CATAPZ010000190.1:0-6426 GCA_949486955.1 Cryomorphaceae bacterium
AGCGGTGCAGAAGGCAACCACTCTTCACCTCGAATTACGTGTGTGATGCCCATCAAATGGTCGTCAACGATATTGGCCAAATGGTAGGTTGGCATACCGTCTGCTTTGAAAAGCACCTTATCGTCCATGTTATTGGTGTTTACACTCACCCAACCGCGGATAGTATCTTCAAAACGAACTTCGTGGTCGCGCGGCAGTTTTATGCGCACAACGTATGGCTCACCAGCAGCAATTTTTGCATCAACCTCTTCTTTTGGAAGGGTCAAAGAGTTCTTCATGTTGCCGCGAGTGATGTAGTTGTACTGCCAGTTTGCAGCGCCTGCATCCTTCGCCATTTGGCGCATAGTGTCCAATTCTTCCGACGTGTCAAATGCAATGTACGCCTTGTCGTCTGCCAACAATTGGTCAACATACTGACGGTACATAGGTTTGCGTTCACTCTGGCGGTACGGACCGTTCCCCCTGTCTTCGCCGCCAATACCCTCATCTGGGCTTATGCCACACCAGGCCAAAGCCTCAATGATGTATTGCTCAGCACCAGGCACAAATCTTGTTTGGTCGGTGTCTTCGACACGCAATAAGAAATCGCCGCCGTGTTTTTTAGCGAACAGGTAGTTGTATAATGCAGTGCGCACCCCACCAATATGAAGAGGTCCAGTGGGAGATGGTGCGAAACGAACGCGTACGTTTGAACTCATTATTCTGTCATTTGAATTGGTGCAAATGTACAATCGCTTAAACCATTAGGAAACACTAACTTTGTTTAATAAACACATCCTAAATATGTACCCAGAAGATATGATTGCGCCTATGCGCGCAGAGCTTGCAAACAGCGGATATGCTGAGACTAAAACTCCTGAAGAAGTAACGGCTGCAATCCAGGCAGAAGGAACGACCTTGGTGGTAGTGAACTCTGTATGTGGTTGTGCGGCAGGTTCGGCACGTCCAGCAGCGATGGCGGCAGCAAAATCTGAAGTGAGACCAGACCGTATGATCACGGTATTTGCGGGCAATGATAAAGCAGCAGTAGATGAGGCGAGAAAGCACATGCTTCCGTTCCCGCCGTCTTCTCCAGCAATGGCGTTGTTCAAAGACGGTGAACTCGTTCATATGATTGAGCGTCACCACATTGAAGGCCGCACAGCACAGATGATCGCTGGGAATTTGCTCGGCGCATTTGAAGAATATTGCAAGTAACTTCACCCACCTATCATGGAAAAAAGTAAAAACATTGAGACCCTTGCCATTCATGGCGGGCAGCACCCCGACCCAACCACCGGGGCAGTAATGCCGCCCATCTATCAGACCTCAACCTACGTTCAGGAATATCCTGGTAAGCACAAGGGCTTTGAATACAGCCGCAGCCAAAACCCTACACGTTTTGCCCTGGAAAGATCCATTGCATCACTCGAAGGGGGTGAATATGGCGCGGCATTTGGATCTGGATTAGCAGCTATTGATTGCCTGTTGAAATTCTTAAAACCGGGCGACGAAATCGTTGCCTGTAATGACCTCTACGGCGGAACGTACCGCTTGTTTACCAAGGTCTTTTCTGACTACGGTTTAAAATTCACTTTTGTAGACATGTCCGATGAAAGTTGGGCAGAGGCCTTGGGTGCAAACACGAAGATGGTTTGGATGGAAACCCCAACCAATCCAATGCTGAATGTTTTGGACATCGAGGCGGTTTCGAAGAAAGCGAAGGCGGCCGGAGCAATGATGGTGGTCGACAATACGTTTGCCACACCGTATTTACAGCGACCTTTAGATTTGGGCGCTGATGTGGTCATGCACAGCGGAACAAAGTACCTTGGCGGCCACAGTGATGTGGTATTAGGCCTGTTGGCTACAGCGGACAAGGACATTGCTGAAAAGATGTATTTCATCCAGAACGCATCGGGTGCCATCCTTGGGCCTATGGATAGTTTTATTGCCTTACGCGGCATTAAAACGCTACACGTTCGCATGGACAGACATTGTGAAAACGGAGCTGCGGTAGCGCGCTTTTTGGACGCACACCCGGCAGTAGGCCAAGTTTTTTGGCCAGGACTTGAGGCACACAACGGCCACGAGGTAGCCAAGCGTCAAATGAAGAAGTTCGGCGGCATGGTAAGCTTTACTGTGAAGGACGAAGGCTTTGAAAAAACAGCAGAGGTTGTAAGTTCATTGAAAGTATTTACCTTGGCAGAAAGCTTGGGTGGTGTAGAATCTTTGGCGGGTCACCCGGCGTCGATGACACACGCTTCCATACCAAAAGAAGAAAGAGAAAAAGTGGGAGTAACGGATAATCTCATCCGACTCTCTGTGGGCATAGAGCACGTGGACGACCTGTTGGCCGATCTCGAGCAAGCCCTCGACAAATAAGTAGTTATGAATAATAAGTTTGCGGTAATCGGCCTGGGCGTATTTGGCTCTGCAATTGCTAGAAAGTTATCCGAGCGTGGCGCCGATGTAATGGCAATTGACGAAAGTGAAGAGCGCGTTCAAATGATTGCACAAGATGTAGCCTTTGCGGTACAGCTCGATGCAACAAATTCGGCAGCACTTGAGTCTCAGAACCTGAAAGAAGTAGATGCCGCGGTAGTGAGTATAGGCTCTAGTTTCCAAGAAATGCTGCTGTGTGTTTTCCAGCTTAAAGAGATTGGTGTAAAGAAAATTATTGCCCGTGCACAGGGGCCTGTTCAGCGTAAAATCTTGGATAAAATGGGCGTTGACGAAATCTTAAGCCCCGAGCTTGAGGTGGCGAATAACGTCGCGGAGCAGCTGACCAATCCAGGCGTAAAAATGTGTGTTGAGCTGCCAGACAACTACGAGATCATTGAAGTTGAGGCGCCGACTAAAATCATTGGACGCACGCTAGAAGACATTGGACTTCGTAAAAAGTACAACCTCAACATGGTAACGGTTTTGAAAAAGACCACCAGCGGCGAGGGCGATGAGGAAAAGACAGAACACCACATTTACGGCGTACCTGAGCCGGACAGCATCATTGCGGAAGGCGATATGCTTGTACTTTTTGGCTTGAACAACGACGTCAACAGGTTTATTGAGATTAACGCGTAGTGTCTGCACTCAGGCATATCATTATTACTGGCGTTAGCTCAGGCATCGGCTTGGCAATTACGCGAGAAGCGTTGGCAAAGGGCTATGTCGTTCAAGGGATAGGCCGTAATTCGCCAAACGAGTTTGGGGGTCAAAAAAATTGGATCTTCACCCCATGTGATTTAACAGATTTAGCTGCAGTAGACAGCCTCGAATTCCAGGCAGGAGAACACACCATTCTTGTCAACAATGCCGGAACACTAGGACCGGTTGCCCAGAGCGAGAATGCCACCGCTGAAGAAATCAATGCTTGTATGCTTTTGAACGTAACCGCTCCAATGCGCCTAACCGCGCGTTTCCTTAAGGAGGTCGAGGGAGAGAAGCAAGTGTATTTTACAGGCTCGGGCGCTGCCCAATATTCCATTGCAGGATGGTCGGCATATTGCGCTTCCAAGGCAGCCATTCACATGTATGCTGAAGTCGCTGCACAAGAGTATCCTGATGTGGCCATCCATGCCTTTAAGCCAGGGAAAGTGGATACCCCGATGCAGGCACAGATCAGAAATACCACCTCAGAAGACTTCCCTTCTGTGTCACATTTTATTGAAGAATATGAATCGGGCAACCTTGTCGACCCGAACACCGTAGCTGAACGCCTGTTGTATGTGATTGAAGCCCAGGACAAGCCAAGCGTGGTTTTTCCTATTTCACAAATAAACCCTTTATCATGAAGAAATTAGCCCTAATGGTAAGCACGCTGTTTTTAGCAGTAGCATGTACGAACGAACCGACGCCATCAACGCAGTTTATACGCCAGGATATTTTAGGTGAATGGACGTTGAGTCAAGTAGCATACAGCGGCGAAATGCCCAATCCGCTCAACCCGTCTGCCTTGGTGCAGTTTTCGGGACTTGGGACACAACTCATTGGCTCAGTGAATATTTATGAGATGCCAGATACGGGCAATATTGACATTGCCTTTGTGGCCGATTTGAATTCTATCCAAGTTCCAGTTTCCTTGAAAAGTTCTGGTTCTTGGACGCTCACCAACAACGACAGCACCTTAGTTTTGGATAACGACAGTGTGAACTTCAATTTTGTAATGGTAAGCGGGCTACCCACACAACAAGTATGGACAACATCGTTTATGCAGGTTCCAGCAGATAGTAGCTACTGGGCCGATATTGATTTAGAATTGACCCTGATTAAATAAGAAAGGCTACCAGCAATGGCGAGAGTATTAACAGGTATCCAGAGTTCTGGAAGACAGCATTTAGGAAACATCTTGGGCGCCATCCGTCCGGCGATTGAAATGAGCAAAGACCCAAAGAACGAGGCCTTTTTGTTCATTGCTGACCTGCACAGCTTGACTACTGTGAAGGACGCCGATGTTCGTAAGGAAAACTTGTTGGCCACTGCAGCCGCTTGGTTGGCCTGTGGGCTGGATCCTGAAAAAGTAGTCTTCTACGCACAGAGTCATTTGCCGGAATGTACAGAGCTGACTTGGTACTTGAACTGTTTTACGCCGTATCCGATGCTGGCCAACGCACACAGCTTTAAGGACAAGAGCGACAACCTGAGCGATGTAAACGCGGGCTTGTTTGACTACCCAGTGCTTATGGCTTCGGACATCTTGTTGTACGACGCACACGTAGTTCCTGTGGGGAAAGACCAAAAGCAGCACCTCGAGATTACTCGCGATCTGGCTTCGAGCTTCAACCACAAATACGGCGAGACCTTTGTGTTGCCCGAAGCGAAGATTTCAGAATCTGTAATGACCATTCCAGGTACGGACGGTCGCAAAATGAGCAAGAGCTATGGAAACGTAGTCGATGTCTTCTTGCCAAAGAAGCAGTTGAAGAAGCAGATCATGGGCATTCAAACAGATTCCACACCGCTCGAAGACCCTAAAGACCCAGAGACGTGTAACGTTTTTGCATTGTATAAGCTCTTGGGAAAAGAAGAGCAGATCGAAGAATTGGCGGCTAAATACCGCGGCGGGAACTTTGGCTACGGACATGCTAAAACAGCATTGCTTGAACTCGTATTAGAAGAGTTTGGCGAGGCCCGTGAGAAATTCGACCACTACATGGCCAACCCGGATGAGGTTATGGCCGCTTTGAATGTAGGTGCAGAGAAAGCACGGCCAGTAGCGGCAGCTACCTTGGATCGCGTTCGTACAAAGCTCGGATTCTAGTTCCAGTTAAACTGAATTTGTTGTTTCTGACCTGCAGCTTCAACCTGAAGAATGTAGTTGCCTGAGGCAGCGTTAAGAGTACCAAGGTTCAGTACATTTTTGCCGGCCTCAACTTTTTGAGAACCCTTAGCAATCACTTTTCCTTGGGGGTTAATAACAATGTAGTTGGCGGTGCCGTTTTCTGCTGCCTTGAATTGTGCCATGAGGCGCTCCTTCGAAGGGTTTGGCGCAACCAATAATTCTAGGGTCGATTTCGGCAACTCTTCGTTAGAGCTTAAACCGCTGTTGCGCACCAGTCCAACTCGGTAGATCGTGGAGCTTGCAGTGCTTTGATTGGTCATGCCGCCAAAAAACACATTGGCCGCTGGCGACGAGATGCCGCCGTAAATGTATCCTGTCCACGTGGTGTCTGTACCAATAGAGTCGGCCTGCAGTATGTGGTGGTTTTGCACTAACTCCTCGTCTAAAAAGAACTCTGCACCTGCACCCAAGAGTCCAGGCATTGTGACCGAGGACTTCGTTTCCGAATAGGTGCCGCCTCGATTTTCAACGATACCTATGGTGTTGACGAATGGAACATTGTTGTCTTGCATCATGGTCCCGTTTGAATAATAATACTGTGCAATACCTCCAAAGAATACAGTGTACATAGCGCTTTGACTCTGTCCGTAAAGCGACAGCGACGGGCAATGGTAATGGTTGAGGTATTGGCTAAAATTGGGAACGGAAGTCAATGTGGTGTCGTGAATCTCTACAGCATTGAGGTAGGGTAAATTCGCAGTTTTTTGAAACACTCCCGACCAAATGTTGAAGTAGTAGTCCGAACCGTCCGTCATGTAAGTCACATTGTAGTCCCGACGGTGCAACTCGTCAGTATCTTTGATAGGATCCAATTTCGAAACGGTCAAATTAGGGAAGGCGCCGCTGACGGTAAAAGGCAAAATTTCTTCTGTGTAGCTTTGGGTGTAGGTGTTGTGTCCCATAGGATTATATTGACCGTCGAAACGATGGCCGCCAACCAACCAAAACGTACCGTTTAGGTGCATAAGTTTCCCTCCGGTTACCGCGAAGTCTTCATCTGTAAACACGGCAAAATCTGTGCTGTCCAGTGTGCCGTTGGATTTGATTGAAGCAATGGCAGAAGGCACATCTACAACAGTCAACATGGGGTGGGTAATATGAACGGA
>CATAPZ010000191.1:0-9651 GCA_949486955.1 Cryomorphaceae bacterium
CGTGGTATTACCATTAACACTTCTCACGTAGAGTACGAGACGGCTAACCGTCACTACGCCCACGTTGACTGTCCAGGTCACGCGGATTACGTGAAGAATATGGTTACTGGTGCCGCTCAGATGGACGGTGCTATCTTGGTAGTTGCTGCTACTGATGGTCCTATGCCTCAAACTCGTGAGCACATCCTTTTAGGTCGTCAGGTGGGTATTCCACGTATCGTCGTGTTCTTGAATAAGGCAGATATGGTTGATGATGAAGAATTGATGGAATTGGTAGACATGGAAGTTCGTGATCTACTCTCTTTCTACGAGTACGATGGTGATAACACTCCAGTTATCGCAGGTTCAGCTCTAGGTGGATTGAACGGCGAGCAGAAGTGGGTTGATACCGTTATGGAGTTGATGGAAGCAGTAGATGCTTGGATCGAAGAGCCAGAGCGTGATCGTGATAAGCCATTCCTAATGCCAATCGAGGATGTATTCTCAATCACGGGTCGTGGTACTGTTGCAACAGGTCGTATCGAGACTGGTGTTGCAAACACAGGTGAAGCAGTAGAAATCATCGGTTTCGGTGACGAAAAATTGACTTCAACGATTACTGGTGTTGAAATGTTCCGTAAGATATTAGATACGGGTGAAGCTGGAGATAACGTAGGTATCCTTCTACGTGGTATCGAGAAGTCTGAAATCCGTCGTGGTATGGTAATCTGTAAGCCAGGTTCAATCACTCCTCACAAGAAGTTCAAAGCAGAGGTTTATGTTTTGAAGAAAGAGGAAGGTGGTCGTCACACTCCATTCCACAACAAATACCGTCCACAGTTCTACCTACGTACAACTGACGTAACAGGTGAAATTCACCTTCCAGACGGTGTTGAAATGGTAATGCCAGGTGATAACTTGAGCATCACTGTTGAACTGATCGCAAATGTTGCTGTTAACACCGGTTTGCGTTTCGCAATCCGTGAAGGTGGTCGCACAGTAGGTGCTGGTCAGGTAACTGAGATCATCGAGTAATACACTCGACTGAATAACCACAAGGTAGTTAAGGTGCCTCCTTTTTAGGAGGTGCCTTTCTGCCTAGATACGGGCATAGTTCAATGGTAGAATAGCGGTCTCCAAAACCGTTGATCAGGGTTCGAATCCTTGTGCCCGTGCAAAGAGATAAAAAGATGAGCAAAATAATTACATCACTACAAGATTCTTGGAACGAGTTTGCAGTAAAAGCAACTTGGCCTTCATTGGGTGAACTACAAAAGAGCACAGTTCTCGTAATCATAGGAACTATCATCTTTTCGCTAGTAGTATTTGGTATGGACAAAGCAATCTCAACAGTGCTTGAGTTTGTGTATTCAATTTTTGGATAATCATGTCAGATACTGGAATGAAATGGTACGTTCTCCGCACTATTAGCGGTCAAGAACACAAAACCAAGACTTACATCGAGAAGGAGATGGCGCATGCAGGTATGAGCGATCTCGTTGGTCAGATTTTAATCCCTATGGAGAAAGTTGTGCAAGTTCGTAACGGCAAGAAGGTCATTAAAGAGAAGACCAAGACTCCTGGATACATGTACGTTGAAACAACGCTGACAGGTGAGGTAAGTCACATGATTAAGAACCTACCTAACGTGATAGGCTTCTTGTCAAATGTAAAAGGTGGAGATCCTTCACCAATGCGTTCATCAGAAGTAAGCCGTCTACTCGGAGAAGTAGATAGAGAGGCTGAAAATGCTGCGATGCTGATGATTCCATTTACAGTGGGTGAGACAGTAAAAGTGATCAATGGTCCATTCAGCACATTCGATGCGACCATTGAGAAAATCAACGAGGAGAAACAAAAACTGGAGGTTACTGTTAAGATCTTCGGTCGTAAGACTCCGGTTGAGTTGAGCTTCACGGAAGTGGAGAAGTTATAATTGATATAGATGTGAGACTATATATAGGTTCGTTTTTCATGCTTCCAACTAGAGAAACGGCCACAACAACAACGCTAAATAGTAATAACAAGAAATGGCAAAAGAGGTTAGTAAAGTAGTAAAGCTTCAGGTCCGTGGTGGCCAAGCTAACCCTTCTCCTCCTGTAGGTCCAGCATTGGGTGCTGCGGGTGTCAACATCATGGAGTTCTGTAAGCAGTTTAATGCTCGTTCACAGGACAAAATGGGACAGGTGTTGCCGGTAGTGATTTCTGTGTATGCAGATAAGAGCTTCGACTTCATCGTTAAGACACCTCCGGCGGCGGTTCAATTGTTGGATGCTGCTAAGATCAAGAAGGGATCATCAGAGCCTAACCGTAGCAAAGTTGCTAAAGTTACTTGGGATGCTGTTCGCAAGATTGCAGAGGATAAAATGGTTGATTTGAACTGTTTTACCGTTGAATCAGCAATGTCTATGATTGCTGGTACTGCAAGAAGTATGGGTATAACTGTTACAGGCGAGAAGCCGTTTTAATTAAAAGTTTGAAGCAATGGCAAAATTGACGAAAAACATGAAAAACGCGCTCGCTAAACTTGAAAAGGGTAAAGTATACTCTGTAAGCGAAGCAGCGACCTTAGTAAAAGAGGTAAACTGCACTAAGTTTGATGCATCTGTTAACTTGGCAGTTCGTTTGGGTGTTGACCCACGTAAAGCAAACCAAATGGTTCGTGGCGTGGTAAGTCTTCCTCACGGAACTGGTAAGAGCGTACGTGTTTTGGCTTTAGTAACACCAGATAAGGTGGAAGAAGCAAAAGCAGCAGGTGCTGATTACGCGGGCCTTGATGAGTTCATCGAGAAAATCAAAGGCGGTTGGACGGACATTGACGTGATCGTTACAATGCCTTCAGTAATGGGTAAGATTGGACCTTTGGGTCGTGTATTGGGTCCTCGTGGCTTGATGCCGAATCCTAAGTCTGGTACCGTTACTATGGATGTAGCAAAAGCTGTAGGTGAAGTAAAAGCTGGTAAGATCGACTTTAAAGTAGATCGTTACGGTATAGTTCACGCAGCGGTAGGTAAGGTGTCTTTTGACGCAGCGAAGATTCAAGAGAATGCTGAAGAATTGATCAGAACATTGAACAAGCTCAAGCCGTCAGCGGCGAAGGGTACGTACATGAAATCTGTATACATGTCTTCAACAATGTCTCCGGGTATTGCTGTAGATGCTAAGTCAGTTTCATAATCTTAAACGAGGAAAGCATCATGACAAGAGAAGATAAACTTACTCAAATCGAAGAGTTAACAACTATTCTTAACGATACTCCAACAATTTACTTGGCTGATATCGCTGCACTAGACGCGGATACAACATCTAGCTTGCGCAGAGCAAGCTTTGGTAAAGGTATCAAGCTGACAGTGGTTAAGAACACGTTGCTCAAGAAAGCTATGGATGCGTCTGAGAAAGACTTTGATGGTCTTTACGACGTATTGAAAGGAAACACTAGTATAATGCTTGCTGAAGCTGGTAATGCTCCTGCGAAACTCATTAAAGAGTTCCGTAAGAAGAACGACAAGCCAGTTTTGAAAGGCGCTTGGATTGAAGAAAGCGTTTACGTAGGTGATGAAAACTTGGAAATGTTGACTGCAATCAAGTCTAAAGAAGAGTTGATTGGAGATGTATTGACATTGCTCCAGAGCCCTGCGAAAAACGTTGTTTCTGCACTTCAAAGTGCCGGTGGAAGCCTAGCTGGTCTCCTAAAAACTTTGGAAGAGCGCAACGCGTAATTCCTTGAATAACAAATAACTAAGAATTAAACTTTTAAAATTTTACTAAAAATGGCTGATATCAAAGAATTGGGCGATGCTCTAGTAAACTTGACAGTGAAAGAAGTATCTGAATTGGCAGATTACTTGAAAGAAGAATATGGCATCGAGCCGGCTGCTGCTGCAGTAGCTGTTGCTGGTCCTGCAGCTGGCGGCGAAGCTGGCGGTGGCGAGGAGCAAACTGAGTTCGACGTAATCTTGAATGCTGCTGGTGGTTCTAAACTTGCTGTAGTTAAGCTTGTTAAGGAAATGACTGGACTTGGCTTGAAAGAAGCGAAAGAAAAAGTAGATAGCGCACCTGCTGCATTGAAGGAAGGCGTATCAAAAGATGAAGCAGAAGCTTTGAAAGCACAGCTTGAAGAGGCTGGTGCTGAAGTAGAGATCAAGTAATTGATCACCTGCTAGGTTATCCGGTTTAGGTCTTTGGGGAGGTCCCCTTAGACCTAAACCTTTTTGTGTTTAATTAACATTTTGGGCTGAAATGGTAAACCAAATTAATGCTCCACAGGAGCGAATCAACTTCTCATCAACTGCTATTAAGACGGCATTCCCGGACTTTCTAGACATCCAGTTGAAGAGCTTTATGGACTTCTTCCAGATTGAGACGAAGCCATCAGAAAGATCAGAAGAAGGTCTTCACCGCGTATTTGCGGAAAATTTCCCTATTTCGGATTCAAGAAACAACTTCGTTCTTGAGTTCTTGGACTACTTTGTAGATCCACCGCGTTATTCAGAGCGCGAATGTATCGAGCGTGGCTTGACATTCTGTGTTCCATTGAAGGCGCGTCTAAAATTGTACTGTACGGATCCAGAGCACGAAGATTTTGAAACGATTGTTCAAGACGTGTATCTCGGAACCATCCCTTATATGTCTCCACGAGGCACCTTTATCGTAAACGGTGCTGAGCGTATTATTGTGAGCCAGTTGCACCGTTCACCAGGTGTTTTCTTCGGTCAGTCGTACCATGCAAACGGAACTAAACTCTATTCAGCCCGTATTATTCCGTTTAAAGGATCTTGGATTGAATTCGCTACGGATATCAACCAAGTGATGTATGCATACATCGACCGTAAGAAAAAGTTGCCTGTAACGACGCTACTTCGTTCGATCGGTTACGAAAGAGACAAAGACATTCTTGAAATCTTTGACCTTGCAGAAGAAGTTAAAGTGAGCAAAGCCGCGCTTAAGCGTTCTATTGGTCGCAAACTTGCCGCGAGAGTATTGAAGACCTGGATAGAAGATTTCGTTGATGAGGATACTGGTGAAGTTGTATCTATCGAGCGTAACGAGGTCATTTTGGACCGCGATACGATTTTAGATAAAGAACACACTGAAGAAATTTTTGATGCTGAAGTAAGTACTATCCTTCTTCATAAAGAAGATATTGCCTCTTCAGATTTCGCAATCATCCACAACACCCTTCAGAAGGATCCAACGAATACGGAGAAAGAGGCTGTTGAGCACATCTACCGTCAGTTGCGTAACGCGGAACCGCCTGATGAAGAAACAGCTCGTGGTATTATCGACAAATTATTCTTCTCTGAGCAACGCTACTCTCTAGGTGAGGTAGGTCGTTACCGCTTGAACAAGAAATTGTACGAAGGTTCTGACGAAGATTCTCAGGTATTGACAAAAGGCGATATTATTGAAATCATCAAGCGCTTGATTGAGTTGATTAACTCGAAGGCTGAGATTGACGATATCGACCACTTGAGTAACCGTCGTGTACGTACCGTAGGCGAGCAGATGGCCAACCAGTTTGGTGTAGGTCTTGCTCGTATGGCGCGTACAATTCGTGAGCGTATGAACGTTCGTGACAACGAGGTATTTACTCCAATTGATTTGATCAACGCGAAGACATTGTCTTCGGTGATTAATTCTTTCTTCGGTACCAATCAGCTGAGCCAGTTCATGGACCAGACCAACCCATTGTCTGAAATTACGCACAAGCGTCGTCTTTCAGCATTAGGGCCTGGTGGTCTTTCTCGTGAGCGCGCAGGTTTCGAGGTTCGTGATGTTCACTACACGCACTACGGTCGTCTGTGTCCTATCGAAACTCCAGAAGGTCCAAACATTGGTTTGATTTCTTCACTTTGTGTATATGCCAAAGTGAACTCTATGGGATTCATCGAAACACCTTACCGCAAAGTTGAAGAAGGTAAAGTTGTTGTTGATGAAGCACCGCAATACTTAAGTGCAGAAGAAGAGGAAGCGAAAGTTATCGCTCAGGCGAATGCTCCAATCAGCCCTGACGGAACATTCATCAATGAGAAGGTAAAAGTTCGCGAGGAAGGAGACTTCCCAGTTGTTGAGCCAACGACCATTGATTTTATGGACGTTGCGCCAAATCAGATTGCTTCTATTTCTGCATCCCTCATTCCGTTCCTTGAGCACGATGATGCAAACCGTGCATTGATGGGATCGAACATGATGCGTCAGGCTGTACCACTTTTACGTCCTGAAGCACCTATCGTTGGTACTGGTCTTGAGAGACAGGTGGCTACGGATTCGCGTGTATTGATCAACTCTGAAGGAGCAGGTACTGTTGAGTATGTAGATTCTATGCAAATTCAAATTCGTTACGACCGTAGCGAGGAAGATCGCGCAGTAAGTTTCGAAGATGACGTTAAGACGTACCATTTGGTAAAGTTCCAGAAGACCAACCAAGGAACAACAATCAACTTGAAGCCAATCGTTAAGAGAGGCGATCGTGTTGAGTTCGGACAAGTTCTTTGTGAAGGTTACGCAACTCAGAAAGGTGAACTTGCCTTGGGTCGTAACATGCTTGTGTCATTTATGCCTTGGAAAGGGTACAACTTTGAGGATGCTATTGTAATTTCAGAGCGTGTAGTACGCGAAGACATCTTTACTTCTATCCACATCGACGAGTACTCTTTGGAGGTACGAGATACGAAATTGGGAGCTGAAGAATTAACAGCTGATATTCCAAACGTAAGCGAGGAAGCGACTAAAGACCTTGACGAAAACGGTATCATCCGTGTAGGTGCTGAAATTAAGCCAGGTGATATTCTCATCGGTAAGATTACGCCGAAAGGGGAGAGCGATCCTTCGCCAGAAGAGAAACTGCTCCGTGCCATCTTTGGTGATAAGGCTGGAGACGTTAAGGATGCTTCATTGAAAGCTTCTCCATCTTTAAATGGTGTAGTGATCGATAAGAAGTTGTTTACGCGTTTGGTTAAAGACAAGCGTCAACGTGCTGAAGACAAAGAAGAAATCGCACAACTCGATCTTGAAATGGTTGCTGAATTGGCAGAATTGAAGTCGGTGTTCGTTTCTAAATTGAGCGCTTTGGTTCAGGGTAAGACTTCTCAAGGTGTCATCAATGATCTTAACGAAGATGTAATTCCTAAGGGAACGAAGTTTACGTTAAAAGCGTTGAACGCAATTGAAGATTACAGCCGTATCGTAGGTGGTAAGTGGACGACTGACGACGTTCGCAACGACAAAATCGATACGTTGATTCACAACTATAAGATTCGAGTAAATGATATCCAGGGTTCATACCGCCGTAAGCGCTTTGCGATTACAGTAGGTGATGAACTACCAGCAGGTATCGTGAAATTGGCCAAAGTATACATTGCTAAGAAGCGCAAGCTGAAAGTGGGTGATAAGATGGCAGGTCGTCACGGTAACAAAGGTATCGTTGCGAGAATTGTTCGTGATGAAGACATGCCGTTCTTGGAAGATGGAACTCCAGTGGATATCGTATTGAACCCACTAGGTGTACCTTCTCGTATGAACATCGGTCAGATTTACGAAACTGTACTAGGTTGGGCAGGTAGAAAGCTTGATAAAAACTTTGCTACACCAATCTTTGACGGTGCGTCACTGGACGATATCTCTTCGTACGTGAGCGAGGCAGGCCTTCCTGAATTCGGTCACACACAATTGTACGATGGAGGTACCGGTGAGCCGTTTGATCAAAGAGCAACAGTAGGTATTATTTACATGTTGAAACTCGGTCACATGGTTGATGACAAGATGCACGCTCGTTCTATTGGTCCATACTCATTGATTACACAGCAACCGTTGGGTGGTAAAGCTCAGTTTGGTGGTCAGCGTTTCGGTGAGATGGAGGTATGGGCACTTGAGGCCTTCGGTGCTGCTAACATTTTGCGTGAGATTCTCACAGTGAAATCGGATGACGTTATTGGTCGTGCGAAGACCTATGAGGCAATCGTTAAAGGTGAGCGCATGCCGACTCCAGGTATTCCAGAATCGTTCAATGTATTGCTACATGAATTGAAAGGTTTAGGATTGAAAGTAACGTTGGACTAAAAAAATGAATAATCCCTGAGGCTTCGGCCTCGGGTTTTAATACAATCGCATTATGGCTCTAAGAAAAAGCGATAAAAATCAAAACAGCGCATTTAACAAGATCACAATCTCGTTGACTGCCCCAGAAACCATCCTTGAAAACAGTCATGGAGAGGTTTTGAAACCAGAAACAATTAACTACCGTACGCACAAACCAGAGCGTGATGGTCTCTTCTGTGAGCGCATATTCGGTCCTGTTAAGGATTACGAGTGTGCTTGTGGTAAGTACAAGCGTATCCGTTACAAGGGTATTGTTTGTGACCGTTGTGGTGTTGAGGTGACTGAAAAGAAAGTACGTCGTGATCGCGTAGGACACATCTCTTTGGTGGTTCCTGTCGTTCACATTTGGTACTTCCGTTCGTTGCCGAATAAAATTGGTTACCTATTGGGATTGCCGTCTAAAAAGTTAGACATGGTGATTTACTACGAGCGTTATGTAGTCATCCAAGCAGGTAATGCAGTAGATAACGAGGGTAACCCGCTAGAGCGCATGCAGTTCTTGACAGAAGACGAGTACTTGGATGCAATGGAGCGTTTACCAATCGAGAACCAGTATCTGGAAGATTCTGATCCGAATAAATTCATCGCCAAAATGGGTGCTGAAGCAGTTCAAGCGCTACTAGGTACGCTTGATTTGGATGAATTGTCTTACCAGTTGCGCCACAAGGCCAACACGGAAACTTCTCAGCAGCGTAAGCAAGAAGCGTTGAAGCGTCTACAGGTTGTAGAGAGCTTGCGCGATGCGAACTCACGTATTGAGAATAATCCAGAGTGGATGGTGATGAGCGTAGTTCCAGTGATTCCACCAGAACTTCGTCCTTTGGTACCGCTAGATGGTGGTCGTTTCGCTACATCTGATTTGAACGATTTATACCGTCGTGTAATTATTCGTAACAACCGTTTGAAGCGTCTACTCGAAATCAAGGCACCTGAGGTGATCTTGAGAAATGAGAAGCGTATGCTTCAGGAATCTGTGGACAGTCTATTCGACAACACTCGTAAGTCGTCTGCAGTTAAGACAGAAAGCAACCGTCCTTTGAAATCACTTTCAGATTCATTGAAAGGTAAGCAAGGTCGTTTCCGTCAAAACCTATTGGGTAAGCGTGTTGATTACTCAGCGCGTTCGGTAATTGTTGTAGGTCCAGAATTAAAACTACACGAATGTGGTCTTCCTAAGAACATGGCTGCAGAGCTTTACAAGCCGTTCATTGTACGTAAGTTGATCGAAAGAGGTATTGTAAAGACTGTAAAGTCTGGTAAGAAGATCATTGATCGTCGCGATCCAGTTGTTTGGGACATCCTAGAAAACGTGATGAAAGGTCATCCGGTACTATTGAACCGTGCACCGACACTTCACCGTTTGGGTATCCAAGCATTCCAGCCGAAGCTAATCGAGGGTAAGGCAATCCAATTGCACCCGCTAGCGTGTACGGCATTTAACGCGGATTTCGATGGTGATCAGATGGCTGTTCACTTGCCGCTAGGTCCTGCAGCGATCTTGGAAGCGCAAGTATTGATGCTAGCTTCTCACAACATCTTGAACCCTGCAAACGGTTCGCCTATTGCAGTTCCTTC
>CATAPZ010000192.1:0-1581 GCA_949486955.1 Cryomorphaceae bacterium
ATGTTCTTGATTTTTCGACCAGTAATTTCGCTGATGTATTGCTCATCTTCTGGTAAATCAGGGCGCGCATCTACATACAATGAAACCAATACGACGTTATCGCGAAGACGCTGATGAACGCGTTCGTCAACCCATACATTTTCTTCCATTTTACGGCAGTTCACACAACCCCAACCAGTGAAGTCGAGCATGATCGGTTTCCCAACCTCCTTAGCGTAAGCCAAACCGGCTTCATAGTCGTTGAAACAAGGAAGTCCATTGGGACAATGTTCGCCCAATTCTGGCTGAACGCTGGCCTGTTCGCCGGATACCACTGTTGTGATATTTGGCTGTGCAAAGGCCCCGCCTCGTTGCTCAGCATAATGCTCTGGCGGCGGGAAACCAGCGATGAGTTTCACTGGAGCTCCGAAAATTCCTGGCAGCATGTAAAAGCCCATGATTAGGAAGGTCAACGCAATAAATAATCTGCTCACACCAATACTCTGCACGGGGCTGTCTAATGGCATACGGAAGGCACCGAGCAAATAGAAAGCTGTTGCGAATGCGATAGCTACCCAAATGGCTAGGAACAATTCTCGTTCTAGTAAATGCCACTGCATCACCATATCAGCGGTAGATAAGAACTTCAAGGCAAAAGCCAATTCTAAAAATCCAAGGGTCACCTTCACTGTATTCAACCAACCTCCGGAAGAAGGCAGGGAATTTAACCAGCCCGGGAAAGCAGCAAATAGGGTAAATGGAATAGCGAGCGCCAGAGCAAAACCAAACATTCCAACTGCTGGGCCTAGTAAGGATCCTCCTGAGGCGGCTTTAACAAGTAGCGACCCAATAATTGGTCCTGTACAGGAGAAACTAACTAAGCTCAACGTGAAAGCCATGAAGAAAATTCCGACCATCCCTCCTTTGTTCGATGCGTCGTCCGCTTTGTTCACCCAGCTTGAAGGCAAGGTAATTTCAAAAGCGCCAAAGAAACTTGCAGCAAAAACCACAAACAAGGCAAAGAATGCGAGATTAAACCACGGGTTAGTGGCCATTTTATTCAAACTGTCCGCTCCAAAAAGCAGGGTCACTAAAAGCCCTAACCCTACATAAATGACAATAATGCCTATTCCATAAATGGATGCCTTAACTATACCTTCCGCTTTCGTCTTGCTTTGTTTAGTGAAGAAACTCACGGTAAGCGGAATCATTGGGAAGATACAAGGCATGATCAGGGCAGCGAAACCGCCCAAGAAACCAAGCCAAAAGGTGGTCCCTAAACCGTCCCAAGGGGAAGGAAGCGGTGCATCTACTATTTCGGTTTTAAAGTCTACATAGGTTGGTGGAAGACACATCTCGTCGTTACACACCATAAATTCCAACTCGCCCTTCACCGTGAAGTCAGTCTCTTTCGGTTCTAGAAGAATGGTGAAATCTGCCGATTCTGAGAAGAAGGCCAGATCCATTTCAAAATTCGGATCGTACTCCACGTGAGGCTCCCCTTCACTCCAGCTACCCAAAGGTGCAAAAGCACTTGACGTATCTAGATAAAAAGACGTTGGGATTGGTCCGCCGTCTTCCAGGTTTTGGCTGTACAAATGC
>CATAPZ010000193.1:0-3299 GCA_949486955.1 Cryomorphaceae bacterium
GGTTTTGTTTTAATGAGCGGGTACATGCTGCCAGAATGGAGGAATACTGATTGGAACATTAGCGCTCCGGTGCTTCAAACACACGGCACGATGGATCATGTTATCCCCTATGAATGGGCAGAAAGCGGTGCTAAACTTCTCGAAAACAAGGATTTTGAATTTAAATCCTACCCCATGGCACACAACCTTAATGCAGAATGTATTGAGGACGTAAATCGGTTCTTACAACAATTCTAATTAGGCCGTGAGGATTGTGCGGGCAATCTTATCTGCAGCATTACCAGTACCGTATCCTTTCCAAGAATAATCGAGTTTTGCTGATCGAAAATCTTCGATTGCATGCTTTAAAGAATCGGTTCCAATGACATGCAGACGATTCACTCCAAGGGTTACTAACTCAACCCATTCTGTTTGCTCCCGTAAAGTGATACAAGGCTTTTCGCTGAAATACGCCTCTTTTTGAAGACCTCCACTGTCCGTGAGAACTACCGAACATTCCTGCAGTAACCACAACATTTGGAGGTATCCTACAGGTGGCGACTGATGGATATTTAGCTGTAAACCGAACTCCTTTAATCTATTCCGAGTAGATGGGTGTAATGGCATGTATAAAGGCAGCTGAGTAGCATGAACTTCATTGAGTTCATCCACCAATTGACTTAACTTCTCACGATTACTTACGTTCTCAAATCTATGAACAGTGACCAGTCCGAATTCTTTTTCAAAAAATAAGCGGTCCCCCATTTCCGCTACCCATTGTGCTTTTGATTTGAACTGAAGCAATGCGTCGTACATTACATCACCAATAGTTTCAATCTGAATCCCTTTGTTTTGAAATCCTTCATTGTGAAGGTTTTGAACCGCCTCCTCTGTTGGCGTAAAGAGAATTTTAGAACGACGGTCTGTCTCAACCCTATTGTGTTCCTCAGGCATCTCCAAGTTGAATGAACGCAGGCCAGCCTCAACATGTATCAAGGGAATATTAAGCTCGTTGGCGGTCCTCGCTCCTGCTAAAGTGGAATTAGTATCGCCATACACCAAAACAAAATCCGGTTGTTCTTTTTTGAAGATTGGGGCTAATTCGGCCTGCATCTTTACCAACATTTCTTGACGCTCCAAACCACCGCATTCAAGCCGATACAGGGGTTTTGGCAATGCCATTTCGTCAAAAAACACAGCACTCATGTTAGCGTCGTAATGCTGCCCTGTATGAATCGTAACCTCTTGAATACCAGAATTTTTTAACGCTTTGCTTACAGGAGCACTTTTAATGAATTGAGGCCGGGCGCCTATGATAGTCACTACTTTCATAGCGGGCGAACAACATCCTGTTTCAGTTCGTATTCTTCACCTGTCTGAGGACAAATGGCATGACCTTTTTCGTCAAAATTCAAATCTTGACCTGTACGACTGATCCACCCCTTATGTTGGGCAGGTACCCCGTAATATTTGGCATAATCTGGAACCGTAGCTGTAACAACCGCACCAGCGCCGATGAATGAATATTGACCTATATCGTTGCCACAGACTATGGTAGCATTAGCACCTATTGCAGCTCCCTTACCGATTCGAGTTTTTGCGAAGTCTTTCTGTTCGATAAAACTTCTAGGTGCATTCACATTTGTAAAAACAACTGAAGGACCTAAAAACACATCGTCTTCAACGGTAACCCCGCTGTAAACACTAACATTATTTTGAATTTTAACGCCATTGCCGATCAGTACATCTGCGCCTACAAACACATTCTGTCCAAGAATACAATGAGCGCCTATATGCGCAGAAGACATGATGTGCGTAAAGTGCCAAACTTTGGTTTCATCACCAATTATTGCACCTTGGTCTACTACTGCTGTTTCATGTTTGAAGTAACTCATGCTGCAAAATACTGCTTTATTGTGCTACAAATCATCAGTACATCTGTATCGTCCATGGATGGATCCATCGGCAAACTAAGTACTTCATCGCAGAGTAATCTAGAATTAGTAATCGGTACCCGTTCAATCATCGCAGCGTAAGCCTGCTGATCCGACAAGGCGATTGGATAATACACCATGGACGAAATGCCATGATCGGTCAAATATTCCTTAAGCGAATTCCTATGCTTAGAGTCTATTCTTAAGGTATACTGATGCCATACGTGCGTGGAATGTAACTCGCGTTCTGGTAGTTTTAGTTGCTCCATGTCTTGCAGTTCTTTACGATAGAGTTCCGCAAGACTTTCCTTCCGTTCGAGAGTATTTGAGAAGTGCTTGAACTTCACTCCGAGGATTGCCGCCTGAATAGGGTCTAATCTCGAATTCACACCAATAATTTCATGGACATACTTTTTGCTTTGCCCGTGACGCGCAATACGCAATGCTCGATCGTACAACTTAGCATTCGTAGAAATGATGGCACCTCCATCCCCCATAGCACCGAGTGGTTTTGTTGGGAAAAAGCTGAGCGTACCAAAAGCACCAACAGTACCCGCATACCTACCCTTATACTTTCCATGGGTGAATTTTGCCCCGAAAGCTTGTGCGGTATCCTCTACAATTGGAACAGCTCCTATTGTCTTTTCTAAAGCCTCAAGATCCGCGAGTTGACCATAGAGGTGCACCGCAATGATTGCTTTAGTTTTTGCCGATAATGCCAACTTCGCGCTTGCCGGATCGATATTAAAGGAACCGGGCTGAACATCACACCATACAGCTGTTGCACCTAATAAGCCGACAACCTCAGCACTAGAAGCATAGGTGAAAGCCGGTACAATTACCTCATCGCCTGGACCAATACCTAATGCCATAAGCGCAATCTGCAAAGCATCGGTGCCGTTGCCTACCCCGAAAGTAGGTGCCCCTATAAAATTCGTAAGTGTGGATTGGAATTCTTCGACAACAGATCCGCCGATGTATGAACCACTATTGACCACAGTGCTAATCGCCTCGTCCAATTCTTCCTTGTAAGCGCTATGCACCCTCGGAAGGTCTATCATCGGAATGTTCTTATGTGTGCTCATAACTTGTCGCAAAGTACAGATTTTGGCCAAACCAATCCTCCTAAGTAAGCTGGAAGGCGGGAGTTTTATTACAGTAAAACAACTCTTGCGGTCTCTGTTTCATTTGTTGTCTGTAACCTAACGATATAAGTACCTCTTGTATTGGGTAATTGAAGAGATTTCGTTGTCTGACCTTTGTCGAGTTCAACAGCATCAATTAAAAGACCCTGAGAAGTATAAATCTCAATCCGACCCCACAGCTGTATCGCATCAAATTCCGCAACAACGTGCGAAGACGTTGTGGGATTAGGATAAACGACCA
>CATAPZ010000194.1:0-4862 GCA_949486955.1 Cryomorphaceae bacterium
ATATGCTTTGGCGGCTGTTCTTTGTCCAATTCTCTATCGATCAATCGCTCAATTTTAGAGAATTTAAACATGTCGTCAGGACAAACTAGTGTCACTGCCATTCCCTCTGTTTTTGCGCGTGCCGTTCGGCCAATACGGTGTACGTAGTCTTCAGCATCTCCTGGAACGTCGTAATTGATTACGAGATCAATGCCCTTAATGTCAATACCACGGGACATCACATCGGTGGCCACCATAATACGTATCTTACCGCTTCTAAAGTCTCTCAAAGCTTCCTCGCGCGCATCCTGCTCGTAGTCCGAACTAATGCCTTGAACCGCATACCGCTTTTGCTTCAGGGTACGTGCTAGCTTTTCAACTTTCTTCTTCGTGGAACAGAAGATGATAATGGAATTAAAGTCATCTTTATCACCAAGGACGTGCTGCACGAGCTTTACTTTCTGCTCTTCGTGTGCCATGATGACTTTTTGAGTCACCCCCTCTGCAGGTTTTGAAATAGCGACGGAAATCTCCTCAGGATCTTTGAGTATTTGCTTGGCGAGCTGGCGAATTTTAGGCGCCATCGTTGCCGAAAACATCAGACTTTGGCGCTCCTCAGGAAGCTGCTTGATGATTTTTATGATGTCGTCAAAGAAACCGATGTCTAGCATACGGTCTGCCTCGTCCAAAATGAGATGTTTCACTGTATCGAACTTCACATAGCCGCGGGCGATGTGCGCAAGCAAACGGCCAGGAGTAGCTACAATGATGTCCGCACCGCCTTTAAGCGCATCAGCCTCACCTTCCCAGCTTACTCCGTCGCCACCGCCATATACAGCATAGCAAGAAGCATTGGTGAAATAAGCAATCCCTTGGATCTGCTGCTCAATCTGTATGGCCAACTCACGCGTTGGACACAGGATAAGTACCTGGACACCGTCGCTTTCTTCTTCGGCAACTTGATTCAATGTGGGCAAGACAAAGGCTGCAGTTTTTCCTGTACCTGTTTGGGCACAACCAATTAAATCTTTGCCTTCTAATATGGTGGGAATGGCCTTTTCCTGAATCTCTGTAGCCTCTTCAAAGTTCATATAGAACAGGGCATCTAAGAGCGTATCGTTTAGACCAAAATCTGTGAATTTCTTCATCTATTTATTCTAGGTGGATATCCACCCTTACCTCAATGTCTCGTGCAATTATTGTTTTGGACCAGCCATCGCCAAGACCCCAAAGGTCTCTGTTCACGGTAAAGGTGCTTACCAAATGATTGGCCGAAGTTTCCTCTACTTCGATCTCAATATCATTCGATATTCCCCGCAAGGTAAGGGAGCCTCTGAGTTTATAAGTGGTTACCCCTGAGGATTTTCCAACAAATACGACTTCCTTGGCCGTAAAGTCAATTCTAGGAGTCGCCTTGGTATTGAAGAATTCTTCCTTGCCTTTCAGGTGGGAATCACGGGTGGTGTTTCCGCTTTTAATCGTGTTTGCGTCCAATGTTCCGGCGATGGCCACAAGAATACCCTCGTCGTATTCTGCAGTTCCTCTTGCTCCAGCAATAGTTCCTTCAACGGTATTAAAAATCATGTTTCCAACCTCAAAAGTGGCTTTTGATGATGACGCAAATGATTTCGTTTGGGCAAAGACGCTTCCTGCGACGAGCACAGCAAGCATTAAGGATAATTTTTTCATAGCTAAGGTGAGAGGCCTCGAAATTTATGGAATGAGACCCAACTCTTTTAATAACTCGTGCCTATTACCGTGGTTCGTGAATTTGTCAGAAATCTTCCTTTTTACCAGTTTCACTTCCAGGTCTTCATCAGCAATAAGGCCTGCTACTGCACCAAAGAAGCCCCCTGTTCCAATGCCCTCTTCAAGGACCAAAACATTGGTATAGTCTTTAAGTATTTGCGCAAGATCTTGAGGGAGCGGCTTCACCTGACCAACGTGTAAATGGTCAAAAACGCTAGATTCTACCCAGACAGAGAGTGCGCCTGTGGAAAGCAGTAAAGAATTTGACCCTTGTCGCGAAATCCACTTCTTTGATTCAAAATTCTCCGCCGTACCACAAACCGTTTTAGCTTTTGGATAGCGAATAAATAAAGGGCCTTCTAGTAAATTTTGTGTCGAAAAGGCTTCTGCCATCATCGCCTGAAGTTCGTCGCCATTGCGTGGATTCCAAACGGTTGCATTTGGTACATCCGATAGAAAACCTGCATCAAATACGCCGTGGTGCGTTGGACCGTCGGCACCGACCAAACCGGCTCTATCCACCAAGAAGATGACCGGTAGGTTTTGAAGCGCTATATCGTGAATGACTTGGTCCATTGCACGCTGTAAAAAGGTACTGTAGATGTGAACACAAGCCTGTCCTCCTGCGGCGGCCATACCGGCCGCGGCAGTTACTGTGTGCGGCTCGTTAATTCCTGTATCAATAAACTGCTCCGGGAATTCTGCACGCAAGGGACCAAACCCGCTGCTTGCAAACATCGCCGGAGAGAATACCCGCAGTTTGTTGTTCGACTTTAATATCGAACGCATTTGCTCCGCAGCCCACCATTGGAAGGTCGTTCCAGGTTGGTAGGATTTGCTCTTCTTTAATTGCGGCTTTGTGGTACGAATGTGAAGGACCTGTTTCCCACCGCGATTGACAACCGTCTTTAAAGCATCGAGAAGCGCTAGGACATCATTGCCCGTATCAAGGTAGCTGTATTCCCAACCTAGGCTTTGGATATAACCACTGTAGCTATTGCTCTCGTGCAATGCTCCAACTGTGGGGTCTATACTGCCGTCGTTGTCATTGAGAACAACCAGTGCATCGCCTGCTAGAGTTGCTAAATGATTTAATGCCTCAAAACTTTGACCGCCCGTCATGGAACCGTCTCCAATCACCGCCACGCGCTTGCGCTCGCGGCCCGATGCTGCATCGGCAATACATGCTCCGGTAAGCACACTTAATGAGGTCGATGCGTGTCCAGCTCCGAAGAAATCGTAGGGACTTTCATCCCGCTTTAAGAACCCGCTTATTCCGTCTTTGGTGCGTTGGGTACCCAAGGCTTTCATGCGTCCTGTAAGGGCCTTATGGACATACCCTTGGTGGCCGACATCCCAAATGAGCAAGTCTTCGGGAGTGTTCAAAAGGTAATGCAACGCCACCGTTAATTCCGCCACAGCAAGGGAAGATTCTAAGTGAGGAATCTTATCCGATACACGTGCTACGATCTCTTCTTTGAGTTCGTTGGTGAAGGTGGTTAAGTCGACAGGTTCTATGTTGCGCAAGCGCTCAATCATTGGATAAAATTAGCGCAAAAAATCGGGTGAAAAATAAAAATTCCAGCGGTGCCGTGCACCGCTGGAATTGTAGCTTAATCTTGAGCTTAGGTTGGATATTTTCACGCTATTAATCTCGCAAAGAAGCGCTGCATTCTTTCAAACAAGAAGTACATCACTGGTACAATCACGAGTGTTAAGAAAGTTGCAAAAGTCAGGCCAAAGATGACCGTCCATGACATTGGTCCCCAGAACACTACGTTATCACCTCCAAAGAAGATGTTCGGATCGTTCTCGCTGAAGAGCGTGTAAAAGTTGATGTTCATACCTGTAGCCAGCGGGATCAAACCAAGGATGGTGGTAATGGCCGTCAGTAGTACTGGACGTAAACGCGTACGGCCCGCTTCAACGATGACCTCGATGAGCTCAGGATTGGCGAGCTTATCGCTTTCTTTCATACCAAGCGCTTCCTTTTTACGTGCGGTCAGCTGCTTAATGAAATCGATCAGAACGATCGCATTATTTACCACAATACCCGCAAGTGAAATGATACCGATCATCGTCATCATAATAACAAACTCCATGCGGAAGATGACTAAACCAAGGAATACCCCAATGAGTGAGAAGACTACGGTCACAAGGATGATAAATGGTGTTGAAGCCGAATTGAATTGGCTCACAAGGATGAGGAATATCAAGAATACGGCGATGAGTAGGGCACCAGATAGGAAGCTTAATTCCTTCGCCTGCTCTTCTTGCTCACCCGTAAAGTCTACCTTAATTCCACGCGGCAATTCATAATTGTTCATCACCTCTTTGATTGCATTTACCACTTCGGTTGGGTTGGCACCTTCGAGCACATTGGATTGCACGGAGATCACTCGTTTGAGGTCAATACGCTTCACTGAAGAGAACGTCGAAGTCTTCTTCGCCTTTGCGACTGCAGAGATTGGAACTTGTTTGATGCGGCCTGTTGCTTGATCGCGGAAGGTGATTTTTTGGTTCATCAAATCTTCCACATTGTAGCGGTACTCGTCGGTCATACGAACGTTGATCGGGTAATCATCCTCACCGTCTTTGAATCGGCTTACTTCTTTACCGAAAAGTGCAGTCCGCATCGCATCACCAATCTGTGCAGAGCTCAAGCCCAGCGCACGCGCTTTAATACGATCTACTTCGATCGGCATTTCAGGTTTACCCGTTTCAACATCGAGCTTCAACTCCTCGATACCAGCAATACCCTTGGAGTTAATGAACGTACGAATCTCATCGGCCGTTTGGACCAATTCAAAGTAGTCGTCTCCTGCGATCTCAATGTTCACTGGAGGACCTGTTGGCGGCCCATTGCTATCCTTCGCTACACTTACAACTACACCCGGGTAGTTGCTCAGTGTGGCACGAATCTTATTAAGTACATCTGCACTATTCACGCGGTTGCCCTCGGTGTCTATACGCTCGGCAAACGGGTGGAACTGCACTGTAATCTTCGCTTTATTAGGCGTCTGTGCCATCGAAGGACCAGCATTTGGATCCGAAGTTCCTTCGCCCACTTGGGCAATCACAGACTCTACCATGTAGTTCTGAAGGTCGCCGTTCTCGTCGGTAAAATTGAACTC
>CATAPZ010000195.1:0-2539 GCA_949486955.1 Cryomorphaceae bacterium
GCTCCTGACGAAATAATCTCAAGTCCGTTGTCCAACATTTGTGCGAGTTGCATTCGATTGACAAGCCTTGAAGCTGCCGCAGGGATAAAAACCTCTGCACCGATAGACCAAATATCTTTATTGGCCTGCTCGAATGGTATGATGTTCGGTGCGTTTAAGGCGTTGCCGTTTTTATTATTGAACAAGTCCGTTATTTCTTCAAGTGAAAATCCTTCGTGTTTCATGAGCCCGCCGGCAATGTCAATGATTCCCACAATTTTAGCGCCCATTTGGCTCAGGTAGTACGCAGCACCCGAGGCAACATTGCCCCAACCTTGGATGATCACGCGCTTTCCAGAAACATCTTGTCCCCACAGATCGTAAAGGTGCTTTACGCTCACAGCAGTCCCGTAGCCTGTAATCATATCACCTACTTTCATGGAGTCAGAGCCCTTAGGTAATAGCTCTTCACTAGTTACACTGAGGCTTACCCCGTCTTGCAGTTGTTTGATCTTTCTTGCTTTGGCAAAATCTCCCGGTTGGTAGTGACCGTTCAGCACACCCTCTTGTGGGTGTAGAATGCCCAACTCACTAGTAATTGGGATCACTTCCTTTTTCTGGTCGACGTTCAAATCTCCACCTGTACCGTAATAGTTTTTCAACAAAGGATATACTGCTTTGTACCATCGGCGCAATACACCGTCTTTTCGAGGGTCGTTTGGATCGAAATCAATGCCGCTTTTCGCCCCGCCAATAGCAGGTCCTGCCACGGTAAATTTGATTTCCATGGTCTTTGCAAGAGACAGCACCTCACTTTCTGTAAGGCCTTTTCTCATGCGAGTTCCACCGCCTGCAGCTCCACCGCGGAGGCTGTTTATGACTACCCAACCTTTTGCTTCGGTCAGCGGATCGTGCCAATTAAAGACGATTTCAGCAGGGCGCTCTTCGAATGCGCGTAGTTGTTCTTTCATCGCGTCTGTATTTAGGAAGCCCTAAGGTACTATTTACGGCCAAAATACTTTGCCCGAACTGTGATTTTTACCACTACCGGTAGTCGCTCCTAATACGTTGTCTTTCCCAGTAAACCTTAGGTAGGCAAGGAGTGCAAAAATGACGGCTTCTTTGAAGTTGACCACCTCTTTTTCAGGGCGCTCTAATTTCACTCCATACGCTTCTATACGTCCCAACAAATAATCGTTCCATGCACCTCCGCCAGTGACTAAAACACGCTTTCCTTCGAGGATATTTGAAATCTGTATGGCAATATGTTCGCAATAGGTAGCAAGGGCATCTGAGGGCTGTAAGTAATCTACTTTGTCCAAGACTTTGGCTTCCACCCATTCCGCTCCAAGGCTCTTTGGTGGTTCTTGCTCAAAATAGGGAAGACTATTTAGCTCTTCCAATACCCATTGATTGATAGATCCGCGTGAAGCGTGCTTTCCTTCCTCGTCGTATTCTTTTCCCATTTCACGAGAAAGGGTATTCAAAACATAGTTCGCAGGGCAAATATCAAAGGCATCCATCACGCCGTCTCCTAGTAAAGGATTTCCGATGCTCACATTTGCAAAACCACCGAGATTAAGTGCTGCTTCATACATACCAAACAAAAGGTGGTCTCCCATAGGTACTAAAGGAGCGCCTTGACCACCAAGCAAGACGTCCTGCATTCGAAAATCTGTGATGCATGGAATATCCGTAGCATGTGCAATTTCAGCCAAGCATCCCGCTTGAAAGGTGTATTTGTTTTGTGGATCGTGAAAAATGGTCTGACCATGAGAACCAACAGCGTGAATTTCGTAGGCTGTTTTTCCTCTGATATGCTCGATACATGAAATGGTCCAGTCGGCAAATGCTTGGTCAACTTCTGATTTTAGTGAGGCATCCTTGAAACAGTTATTGACTAGTGTTTTAAGCGCATTGGGATACTCAAATTCAAAGTGTTCGAGGAGCTGCCATTGAAGGCCGTTCTCTTCGCTGAATTGAACCAAAGCGGCATCCATTCCATCTAAGGAAGTACCGCTCATAAGGCCTAAAATATTGAGAGTTCCGTCGTACATTTGTGAAACCAATAATAAACAGAATTTTCGATGAACTTCAACCTATCCGAGGAGCATTTGATGATTCGCGATGCGGCACGAGATTTTGCCCAAAACGAATTACTACCAGGCGTTATTGAGCGCGACACCAACCAAACATTCCCACACGAACAGATTAAGAAACTCGGCGAGCTAGGCTTTATGGGTATGATGGTCGATCTAAATTATGGAGGATCAGGTCTAGATACCCTTTCATATGTCCTGGCCATGGAGGAGCTTTCTAAGATTGATGCTTCCGCGTCAGTTGTTGTGAGCGTCAACAACAGTCTCGTCTGTTGGGGACTGGATACCTTTGGTAACGAAGAGCAGAAGGCCAAATACTTGCCTAAACTGGCTGCTGGAGAACACATCGGCGCTTTTTGTTTAAGTGAGCCTGAAGCGGGTTCAGATGCGACTTCGCAGAGCACCACAGCAGTCGATATGGGGGACCATTATCTACTAAACGGTACTAAGAATTGGATTAC
>CATAPZ010000196.1:0-3753 GCA_949486955.1 Cryomorphaceae bacterium
CGGCATTCAGGTATATTGCGCTGTAACTTGCAGCAAGATTTAAGCCCCAGACCATGATAAAGCAAATTTGGTTCGACTTTGGAAACGTCTTCATTCCCATCTTCCCTGAACGCACAAAAGAAGCGTTTGAGAATCGTGGGGTCCAATTCACTGAGGAAGGCATTCAGCGCCTCAATCAGGAATATGAAGTAGGTGAGGTTACCTCAGCGCAATTCTTCCAGGAGATCGCTTCCAGTTGCAAATACCTTCAAAGTTCTTCCGCCATAGCACATGCTTGGAATGTGCTGCTGGGTGAAATGACCGACCCTACGCTTTTCCTAAAGAAACTAGGTAGGTCTTATGATTTATGTCTGGTAAGCAATACAAACGAAGCACACATCAAACACATTCGTAAACAAGCAGGTCCATTCTTGTGGAACAGCTTCGTAGAGAAGTTTGAAGCGTTGTTTTTATCGTATGAAATTGGCCATAGAAAACCAGATGCAAGCTATTTCAACTACGTACTTGAGCACATGGATACCAAACCAGAAGAAGTGTTGTTCGTGGACGATTCTTCGGCCAATATTGCTGCTGCCGAGGCCTTAGGCATCAACACCTTCCTGTTCAACCTTCAAGAGCAAGATTTGGCCAAGGAATTACCCGCGGTCTTGGCAAAGTTCGATTAACGTACCGCCCGTGCCTTTGGGGTGTAAGAAACATACCCACTTATTATCAGCACCCGCTTTGGGCTCTTTGTTGAGCAAAGTGAATCCTTCACCTTCAAGACGCCCCATTTCGGCTTTGATATCCTCCACGGCATAGGCGACATGGTGAATACCCTCGCCGCGTTTTTCAATGAATTTGGCGATGGGGCTGTCCGGATTTGTAGCTTCCAATAGCTCGATCTTGTTTGGCCCTGCTATAAAGAAGCTCGTTCGCACCCCTTCGCTCTCTACGGCCTCTTCTTTGTAGGGAGGCACACCCAAAATTTTGGTGTACATGGCATTCCCGTCTTCGAGACTCTTCACTGCGATGCCGAGGTGTTCTATCTTGGTGAGGTGGTGGTCCATTATTCTGCGTTTAGGTCTCCTAAGTTAACCAATGCAGCGTATTTGCCGCCCTTCTCAATCAGTTCTGCATGTGTGCCCAATTCTACCACACGACCCTCCTCGATGTATGCTATCTGGTCAGCGTTCTTAATGGTACTCAATCGGTGCGCCACAACCACAGTTGTGCGGTCCTTCATCAACCCCTCGAGTGCCTGTTGCACCCTTGCTTCACTTTCATTGTCGAGGGCGGCGGTTGCTTCATCCAACAACAATAGCTTCGGATCGGCATAAAAGGCACGTGCAATACTCAACCTTTGACGCTGACCACCACTTAAGGTAGATCCGCCTTCACCAATGGCTTTACCCGTGGCCCAATCCCCGGCAAATTCTGTACAGTAGGCAGCCTCTAATGCTTCACTAACCTTGGTTAGGTCTGGCGTACTGCCCAATGCAACGTTCCCAGCAAAAGAAGTATTGAACAACAACGGTTGCTGAGGCACCCAACCTAAATTTCTTCGATAGGCCTTGAGCTCCGCATCCTTTAAATTGAGGTCACCTAATACTATCGAGCCTTGCTGCGGGTGTGCAAACCCGGCCAAAAGGTGAAGTAAGGTCGTTTTTCCAGATCCTGAAGGCCCCACAAGAGCGGTCGTCTTCCCGGCTGGAATAATGAGTTCTAGTTTGTTAATGATGGGGTGCTCATCGTATGCGAATTGGACCCCAGAGAACGTAATGTCCTCTTGCCACTGACTGTCTTTTGGAGCTATGCTTCCATTCTCTGCCTCCTCCATATCAAGCACCTCAAAAACACGAGCGGCAGAGGCATTGCCTTTTTGAATGTCGTACAGCGCGTTCGTCACGTTCTTGAAAGCAGGGATCAATTGGTAAAACAATACCACAAACGCGATGAGCTCGCCACCGGTAAGGCTGCGGCCCCCTATAACTTCCATTCCTCCGAGGTATAGGACGACCAAGAGTACGCTTACACCCAGTACTTCAGCTATGGGAGAGCTTAGGTCTCGCTTTCGAAACACACTCACCATGTGAGCTGTCCATGCCGAGAGACTTTGCTCGTAGCGTTTCGACATCGCCTCTTCAGCCACAAAGGCCTTGATGATGGGTAGGTTGGTCAACACTTCTTCTAGTGCAGAAGTGTTCTGCCCCAATTCTTCCTGCGCCTTCTTCGCGCTTTTTTTCAAACTGCGCCCAACGGTGGCTATGAGTCCGCCAGAAATAGGGATAATGGCAATGGCCAATAGCGTCAATTTTGGGCTCATGGTAAAGAGCAGCACCAAAGTTCCTATGATCATCAGGGGATCTCGAACGAAGCCTTCCATGCCCTTTAGCATGGACCATTCAATCTCGTTCAAATCGGCCGTTGCTCTAGTCAACATATCGCCCTTTTTAAGATCGCTGTGCTGACGTAAGCTAAGGGCAATCCACTTGTCATGCAATTGCTGCTTGAGGTATGCTACGACCCCATTTCTAACAGGAGCAAGGGTGAATAGGGCCGCATATCGGCTGATGTTCTTGAGGATGAAGATGCAGAATGTGACGGCCACTGTTGCTTGCAGGGTCTTGGCAGCACCGTGCTGTGCTTTATAGGTTTCGACCACCTCGGCAAGGGCCAGCTTCCATCCCGCCGAACTCGAAAGCTCGGTACCTGGGGTGTCAAAAATCAGATTTAGGATGGGAATCAAGGCGCCCACGGACCCAATGCTAAAGATGACTGTGAGCATGTTGAATACAGCGGCCAACACGACCAAAGGCATGTAAGGTTTTAAGAGCGATAAGATGCGAGCGAATGATTTCATAAAAGCACTTCGAAGCGAATTTAATTGAATTGGCGCAAATGGTATCTTTGTGGCATGGAAAGTACAAGACAACTTAAGATTGCCAAGCTTCTTCAGAAAGAAATGGCGACTATTCTGCAACAAATGGCTCGCGAAAATTTCCCTGGCACACTACTCAGTGTAAGTAAGGTTCGCGTGAGTCCTGATTTAGGGGTAGCAAAAATCTACGTCAGTATTTTTCCGGTGGCGAAAACTAAAGAAGTGGAAGAATTTATCGCATTGAACCAAAGCAAACTTCGTGGCGCTCTAGGTCGCAGTGTAGGCAATCAACTTCGCGTGACGCCAGAACTCATGATTTATACTGACGACAGTCTGGAATACGAAGAGAACATCGAACGTCTACTTCGCGGGGAAGGAGACAGCCCGATTAAATAAGACCCCTTGCCGTCGTTCTCGTCCTTCATAGCTAAGAAATACTTCTTCTCCCTAGGTAAACTGGGAGCCATTCGACTGATGTCCCTTGCGGCTTTGGTGGGTTTAGCCTTAGGAACGGCAGCCATGACCGTAGTTTTAAGCGCCTTTGCTGGACTCGAGGATCTTATTTTAACCCAATTCGAGGATGCCAACGCGACACTAAAAATTGAATCGGCCACAGGTCCTTATGTAGAGCTTACATCAGAGGATTCATTGTTTTTAAGCGGTCTTGAAGCCAATTACGAGGAAACCTCGACAATGGCGATCTATGAGAAGCGCGTGCTGCTCACCTATGGGGAAAACCAACAAATCGCTTACCTGTTGGGTGTGCCAAAAGACTATGCGGAACGGCATCATTTGCCCGAGCACTTGCTCACCATGGCAGATCCTGCGATGGACTATGGAACCTACACATTGACTTTGGGAGCCGGGGTTGCCTATCACCTCGGACTAAGCTC
>CATAPZ010000197.1:0-4987 GCA_949486955.1 Cryomorphaceae bacterium
AGAGTCGAACAAGTCATCCTCAGTGTTCGCGATGGAATTATGATGGTTCGCAAGCGCTAGTTATGCGATGTTTTCCTATCTTGGAGGTTCAATTCAATTAAAGAACTACTTATGAAAAAAGTTTTACTCCTTGCAGCTGTTGTATTCGGGTTGAACGGTTTCGCTCAAGACGCGATGGCAACGAAGTTGTTGCAGACTGAAATCACCCCTGACGCTGCTGCCAAAGAAAAAATTGAGGACATCATCCTCAAGAGAGGCGGTGCAGTAGATAACAACTACGATTATACTGACTTCTTGTACCAGTTTTATAGCTCTGACATGGCTCTAGGTGCGATTACAACGACACCAGATTCTTCGACTGTTATTGTTTATTCTGATGGTACTCCTGGTTACTCTTACAACCACGCAGTTGGGGCTCTTTACGATTTCAACTACTACGGTTGGGGCGATAACGAGTTTAACGAAACAGATCAGGTTAACATTGATTCACTTTATGTGATTGGTGGTTACGACATCTTTGACGGTAGCAATACCGATAAAATCCGCTTTACCATCTTTAAAGGTGCGAACGGTTTCTCTTCACCTTTCTCTGGTGTTCAGTACAACGCAGGTACTTGGGCTGCTCTAGACCCAACAGTACAACCAACCGCGAAGACTATGGCGTACGCTGGTAGCTCTTCTGACGGTAACATGGGTGGTGTAAGTGCTACGAACACAACTGTGATCGACTACACGTTGAGCACAGCAGATAGTGGTGTTGCAGTTGTGGGTGTTGAAGTACCAAACGGCGGTCTATCCATGATGGGCGACGAGTTGTTGGGTATCTTCATTGAGTACTTGCCAGGTGGCGCTTCGACGTCAGATACTATTGACTACTCGAACAACACTGGTGATATCAACCCGTTCTACTTCTACTACTACAGAGAAGGCAACACATCAGCTCCTCAAGGTTACTTTATTCAAGATTACGACAGTACTTCTACGAACTGTTCGAACTTCTTGTTTAACACAACCCGTTATGCTGCATGGTCAGGAACTTCTGCTTGGAGAAACGACCAGACGAGTATTAACATGAGCTACTCACACTTGATTTCTGTAACAGCTTCAGGTACTTCAACTATCGGTATCGAAGATGCAGATTTGACATCAGTATCTATCTTCCCGAACCCATCTAACGGTGTGGTAAATGTGGAGCTAGATGCTACTACTGATGCTACAGTTACTGTAGTTGACGTACTAGGTCAAGTAGTATACGCTGCTAACGAAAACTTCGTAGCTGGCGAACGCAAAGTAATAGACCTAAGCAATAACGCTAAAGGGATGTACATCCTTTCAGTAGAAGGCGAAGGCGTAAACACTGTAGAGCGCATCACGATCAAGTAATCCTTACTTGCTCAACACAAAATACCCAGCCGGGGCGCGCAAGCGTCCCGGTTTTTTTATGACTTAAAATTGTGTTTAGCGCAGCGCTTTACGAACCTGCTTGAAGAGTTTGGATTTGAAGACGTATTCTTCAACATCCGCATTGGTAGACTTCAATACCTGTGAACTGTTTCCTTCCCAAACCTTGTGGCCTTCTTTCATGAAGACAACATGATCGCCAATCTCAAGGACAGAGTTCATATCGTGGGTATTCACAATGGTCGTCATTCCGAACTCGTGCGTAATCTCATGAATGAGTTGGTCTATCACTATGGCTGTCTCCGGGTCTAGACCTGAATTAGGCTCATCACAAAACAGGTACTTCGGGCTCATAGAAATCGCACGTGCTATACTCACTCGTTTTTGCATACCACCAGAAATCTCGCTAGGAAATTTGGTATCTGCACCTTCTAAACGAACGCGATCCATAACGAATTTGACGCGCTGATCCATTTCGTGCTCTGTCATCGTAGAAAACATTTCCAAAGGAAAACGGATGTTCTGTGCAACCGTCATACTATCGAAGAGGGCACCGCCTTGAAAAACCATCCCTATCTCTTGACGAAGCCTCTTAAAGCGTTGCTTGGTCATTTCACCCAGAACCTCGCCATCGTATAAAATCTCGCCTTGGTCTGGCTCGTGCAGGCCTAATATGGTTTTCAGAAATACCGTCTTCCCAGAACCTGAGCGACCAATAATGAGGTTGGTCTCGCCTTGATGAAAATCTACATCTACACCCTTAAGGACGTTGTTGTCTCCAAAGCTCTTATGTATGCCTTTTGCTTGAATCATTAGTTGAGCAATAAATCAGTTAAGACATAATTAGATAGGATGATAGCTAAACAAGACCGTACTACGGCGTTTGTACTTGCCACACCTACCTCAACGGCACCGCCCTTCACAGTATACCCACAATAGGCACTAACAGATCCAATTATTAAGGCATAAACCACGGATTTGATCAAACCGTAGATGACATTTTCGAAAACAATAAACTCCAATTGGTACCCGCTAATACTCTCTTGGAAAGCAATGAGTCCAAGCAGGTCGCCGGCCATTGCACCGCCCCATAAGCCGAGGAACATAGACATCAGGATGAGGAGAGGATTAAAGAATAATTGGGCTACTATTTTTGGCAGAATGAGATAGCTAGCGCTATTTACTCCCATTACTTCTAAAGCATCTATCTGCTCAGAAACACGCATGGTTCCGAGACTCGAAGCAATATTTGAACCCACTTTCCCTGCTAGAATTAAACTTACTACCGTAGGACTAAACTCCAGCGTAATGGATTCTCTCGTAGCCATCGCAATGTAGTAGGTTGGGATCAGCGGATCATCGCTTAATTGAAAGGCCGTTTGAATGGTGACGATAGCCCCCATGAAAACGGATAAAATCACAACGATGCCGATGGAATCTATACCGAGGAGCTGAATTTCCTTAATCGTGGAACGGTAGAAAAGCGTCCAACGGTCTGGACGTCGAAATACTTTCGTCATTAAAACGCCGTAGGCCCCAATTCCTTCGAAAAAGTTCGTGATCATATGGCTAATTTACAGTTTCTTTGAAGGACAAACTCCTATGTTATGAAGAGAATTGCCACTATTTCTATTGTACTTCTTGCACTCGCGCTAAGCAGCTGTGGAACAGCCAAGGACTGCGACTGCCCATCCTTCTCATTTGCCGAGACAACACAAGTAGGTTAATGAATTTAGCGCCGCTTTTGCCCTATTTGCCTTCGGCTGAAGTGCTGCCCCTACTTGATAAATGGCTCAAAGACGAAGCCTTTGATTTAGCCGTTCACAAACCTCGAGCCACGAAGCTTGGCGATTTTCGCCCCCCGAGAAAGGGAGCACGGGCTAAAATCACATTGAACAGCAACCTAGGCAAATACCAATTCTTAACGACGCTGGTCCACGAAATCGCACATCTTAAGGTGTGGAATGCCTACGGACGAAAAGCTGCCCCTCACGGTATAGAATGGAAAACCATGTTCGGCCAAATGCTTCTAGAGATGGCGGAACAATGTAATTTCCCTAAAGAGTACCGCTCGGCAATCTTAAATCACGCTGCAAAACCTAAGAGCGCCGTCGGTGGCGACCCACAGTTGCAAAAGGTCGTACTTCAACTCGATAGCGACCAAGAAATATTGCTACTGGGAGACCTCAAAACAGGTGCGGTATTCACTTTTAAAGGTCGTCGCTTTAAGAAGATTGAAATGCGAAGAACTAGAGCACTCGTAGAAGAGCTTGGATCAAAAAAGCAATACACCATTCCACTGGTCGCTCAAGTCAACGTTGCAGAATAAGGCGCATTCCTCTAGCAAATAGTACCTTTGCGCAAAACAAGGGCATTCATGGCAAAGGATATTTTCTCTACGGATTACAAATTGGGAATATTGGGCGGTGGCCAATTGGGCAAAATGATGCTCTACTCCACTCGCAAGTTTGACATCCGCACGAAAGTCCTAGATCCTTCCCCTGAGGCACCTGCGCAGTATGGCGCTAACGAATTTCAAGTAGGCTCACTTCAGGATTACGACACAGTCATGGCATTTGCTGCCGATTGTGATACCGTATGTATTGAGATTGAAGCAGTCAACGTACAAGCATTGAGAGACCTTCGCGCCCAGGGTAAAAAAGTACACCCGAACCCAGATAGCCTCGAGCTCATCCAGGATAAGACGAAGCAAAAGCAATTCTACGCCGACCATAATATCCCTACCTCACGTTTTGAGATGGTCTCAGGCAAGGCTGAATTTGAGGCCGCTCGCGACCGTTGGCCCATCCCATTTGTGTGGAAAGCAGCCACCGGAGGATATGATGGCTTTGGCGTTGTAGTTTGCCGCAGCGAAGAAGATGTTCAGAACATTCCCGATGCTCCGGGCATGCTCGAAGCCTTTGTAGATTTTGATCTAGAAGTAAGTGTTATTGTCGCCCGAAACGAAAGTGGCGAGGTGAAGACCTTTCCTGTGGCAGACCAAGAATTCCACCCTACGGCGAACCAAGTAGAGTATGTACTCTGCCCAACCGTGTTGGACGAAGCCATGCAGCAAAAGGCCAACGATATTGCCATTCGTACTGCAGAAGCCTACGACATCTGCGGCCTGCTCGCCGTAGAACTCTTTGTTACTAAGGAAGGAGATATTCTGGTAAATGAAGTTGCTCCACGACCGCACAATAGCGGACACCATACCATAGAAGCTTGTTACACGAGCCAATTCGAACAGCACGTTCGCGCCGTCCTAGACCTACCTCTAGGTTCCACCGAACTAAAGGCAGCAGGTGTAATGGCAAATCTAGTAGGTGCCGAAGGGTATAGCGGTGATGTGGTGTATCATGGGTACGACGAATTGCTAGGAGAACCTGGGGTAAACATTCACATTTACGGAAAGGCACAAACACGTCCCTTCCGTAAAATGGGACACGTCACGGTGGTGGCAAAAGATAGAGATGACGCCCGCAGACGCGCCGAGTGGGCAAAGAATAGTATATTGGTCAAAAGCAAATAGTCATGATCGGAATCATTATGGGCAGCACTTCAGACCTGCCAGTTATGCAACAAG
>CATAPZ010000198.1:0-13188 GCA_949486955.1 Cryomorphaceae bacterium
AAATCCTGTTGCCATATCAACGGTAAGCACTTGTGAATCTGAAGTAGACCATAACCCCGCCAAGCTATCGAGCTCGTTTAAGAGTCGCTCGTGGTAATCTCCTAACGCACCTATCATAACAAAGGAGTGACCGGGTGCCATCTTCTCAATAACGACGGTGATCTTTGGATTTAGGGTTTGAAATTCCTCGATGATGTCCTCCACATTAGCAATAGCGCTTTCGTAAGACAACCCATCAATAGCGTCATTCCCGCCTGGAGAACTAAACAGTACAATATCAGGGGTATCTACCAAGGCCGTCCAATTAGGCGCATCCGCCAAAAGTTGAGCAGAGGTCCATCCGCTATGTCCTTCATGATGCGGGTCGAACTCTTCATCATTGAACAATGGATAGGGTTCAGTGTCTATTTGCGTGCCTATAAAATCTATGTTCCAGTCATTTGCTTTGAGCTTTTTCCAGAGATCATGCCTGTAGCTTAGGTATCCCGGGGGGCTGCCTTGAACTCTGGAAGCGCCAAAGGGCATAATCTTATTGACAATAGGCTCCTGTTTTTGAGACTCACATCCAAAGAGAATGGTGATGGTGAGAAGAAGTAGGATGCGTTTCATATTAAAGTTCAATGTTTTTGGACCAGCTGGCCAATTCTTTTCCTTCATCGCGCAGCTTGCCCGGTTTAACTTCTACTCCCCGTTCAAGTGCATCCTTTGGAAACACAAAAAGACACCCTAGCATGATTTCGTCAAGACCAATGTCCAAAATTTCTCGAGCTGCTTGTTGCCTTAATGCCCCTCCAGACGACCAGTAATTTGGAAATCCGGCAGAAGTAGCGCCCAATAGAACATTAGTAATCGCAGCACTTGTAGCAGCAATATGTTCCATGTTCCTAAGATTACCCGTAAAAGGCAGTGGTTCCATAGTACGCTGCGATGGCTGTTCGCCAAATACATCGGGTAGCCAAGTAAACATTAAAAGTGCTTCAGCAGCCCAAAGCATGTTTAAAATCTTCCCAGCAGGAGGTTGTGAATCTTTGAGCTGTTCAGCCAATTTTCTGCAGGTGTTTGCATTCAGCGTATACGCCCTGAAAGGTAGACTGCTACTTAAAATATCTTGCTTATATCGCTCGGCACTTTTGTAGTGATAAGGCGCATGAGCGGCTAGATGCAGGAGCTGAGAAATGAGCTCATTCTGTGCTTCTAGATCAAGAGTAGGCTTCCAGGGTTCATCAGCAAGTACCTTGGCAGTTTTTCGCTGCTCAATAGTAGCTTGGACAGAATTAAATGCGTTCGAGATTATTGGGTCCTTCATACGAGTAAAGGTACGGGTTTCGACCCCTCACTGAAGTGGTAATTTCTTCATGTCGCTTATAAATATCGAGGGAAAGCATCTTTTTTTGAAATCTACTACGGTCCAATTCTCGTCGACTTATAATCTGTGTCAATTTATGTAATTGAGGCATTGTAAAGAAGTGGGGAAGTAAATGGTGACCAATAGGGCTGTAGTCATTTAAGCCTATCAGATACTCTATCGCATTTTGGATAATCTCTGCATGATCTCCAACCATATCTGGAAGCTCATCCACAGGATACCATGTTATATCATCATCAAAATTACCTTTTAAAGGTTGCACATCATCTATCCTGACTAGTGAGATAAACCCAAGGGTAACGTAGCGTTGAAGCATAGGATGACCGTCTTCTAAAGGGAGGTCCTTATTCTCAAACAATTGCTTGAAATCGTTGGAAAAATTTCGGTCTGCACCACCGAAAACGTTAAAAAAGTGCAGGAATTTCCCACTTAATGAAGTGCGCGTTTTGACTACTCTTCGAGCGGCTTCCTTTACATCTTCATCTTTTTCGATATGTCCACCAGGTAGAAACCATCTATCGCCGAACTTAAGCAACAGGCAATGCAGTTTACTGTCTTGATATCCGAAAATGACAGTATCTACGCTGAGGTGCGGAAGGTATTGTTCGTTGTATTGACCGACTATTGTTTTAAGATCCATGCAGCAAATATACAAATGTGGCGGTAGGTCTCGTTTTTTGTGTATCTCGGTTACGGTAATTAAAACACGATAGATAATTATGGACGCTCCACGCAGATCATTCATTAAAAATACTCGGTTAATCCGTACGCGTACCTCTTTAGGGTACACCTATACTTGGCATTTCGAAGATGAATTTGGTCTTACGGTTGAAATATATGTGGAAGAGTTTTCTCATTTCATCCGTAATAACCTTGCTATGTTGAGGTTAAGCAAAAAGAGCATTTTTAACTATTTATGATTCTTATTGGCCATTCTGTTGGTGGTAAGAATTTATTCTTATATTTAACCAAACGGTTGTTTGGTAAAAGAATTCACACATGCCCATTCAGAAAACAGACGCGCAAAGCATTATAAAATCAGCACTTAATGTCTTTCTAGAGAAAGGCTATCATAAGACATCTATGAATGATCTCGCCAAAGAAGCCGGATTACTCAAGGGAAGTCTATATCATCATTTTGCATCGAAAGAGGAATTGATGAAGGCTGTCATCGAGAGCCTGCACGAATATTATCGCAGAGAAATCTTCGTCATTCCCAAGCTTCCCATTCCACCTTTGAGTAAAGTAAAAGCGCTCATTGTGGCAAGTGAGGAAGTGTTCTTTGACCAACGAGGCGGAAACTTCATGACCAACATTGCGCTCGAGACGCTCAATGTAGTACCAGACTTTACACTAATGATACGCCGATTCTTTAAGGATTGGCTAGAGTGTATCGCTGCCGTTTATCGTGAGGTTGTTGCAGACAAACAAGCCCTTGCGCTTGCTCGCCAGACCATGGCAGAAATTGAGGGAGCGGTGGTCATGATGGAGCTGTTCGATGAACCAAAGTATTTAAAAGAAGCTCATAAGCGAATTTATCAGCGCTACGAAGAGCTCGCTAACCAAATCTAACTAACCCTTAAATCTATCACAGAATAATATGAAAAGAACCATCAACAAAGTTGCAGTATTAGGTTCTGGAGTTATGGGCTCCAGGATTGCGTGTCACTTTGCAAACATTGGCGTTCAGGTGCTTTTGTTGGACATCGTTCCAAGGGAGCTCAACGCAAAAGAGCAGGCAAAGGGTTTGACACTGGAAGATAAAGCTGTGCGAAACCGATTGGTGAACGACGCCCTAGGAGCGGCCGTGAAATCCAACCCCGCACCGCTATACGACAAGGCGTTCGCCTCAAGAATAACCACAGGGAATTTGGACGATGATCTGGGCAAGATTGCTGAGGTCGATTGGATTATTGAAGTGGTCATAGAGCGCTTGGACATCAAGCAGCAGCTCTTCGAAAAAGTGGACGCGCTACGCAAACCAGGTACGCTCGTTACTTCGAATACTTCGGGCATTCCGATCCAAATGATGAGCGCCGGTCGCAGCGACGACTTCCAGGCGCATTTCTGCGGGACGCACTTCTTCAACCCGCCACGCTATTTGAAACTTCTTGAACTCATTCCTGGGCCAAAAACGAGCCCTGAGGTCTTGGAGTTTTTGTTGGATTACGGGAAGCGTTACCTCGGAAAAACAACGGTTCAGGCCAAAGACACTCCGGCATTCATCGCGAACCGTGTGGGGGTGTTCTCCATGATGGTGAACATGCACTTGATGCGTGAGATGGGATTGACGCCGAAGGAAGTGGACACGATTACGGGACCGCTTATTGGTAGAGCAAAATCGGCCACCTACAGAACCGCGGATGTGGTTGGGATAGATACTATTGTGAAGGTTGCCCAAGGCGTGAAGACCTACTGCCCGGACGATGAGGCGAATGCGTCGTTTGAAATTCCAGATTGGCTCGAGCGCATGGTTGCAGAGAAGAAGCTGGGTTCAAAGACCAAAGAAGGTTTCTTTAAAAAGGTCAAAGGCGAAGACGGTAAATCTCAAATTTTGGGATTGAATTTAGACACCTTTGAATACGAGCCGACGGTGAAGGCCAACTTCCCATCTGTGGCGATGGTGAAGCCGATGGACGATCTCAAAGACCGTTTGAAAGCACTGAATAAAGGTCAGGATAAGGCTGCCGATTTCTTGCGCAAAGTCAACGCGCATGTCTTCAAATATGTGAGCTACCGCATTCCAGAAATAGCGGATAATGTCGTTCAGATTGACGATGCCATGAAGGCCGGTTTTGGTTGGGAATTGGGTCCTTTCGAACTGTGGGATGTGTTGGGCGTTGCCCGAATGACGGCTGTAGTTGAAGAGCAATTAGGACCTGTGGCTCCATGGGTAAAAGCCATGCTCGAGGCAGGAGCTGAGAAGTTCTACATCAACGAAAACGGCATCAAGAAGTACTTTGACAAAGACGCCCAAAGCTATGTGGATGTACCGGGTCAAGGAAGTACGATCATCCTAGATAACCTTCGCGCAAATGCACCGGTTTGGGGCAACTCAGGAACGACACTTCACGACATAGGCGACGGGGTACTCTGTCTAGAGTTCCATACCAAGATGAACGCCATGGGTGGTGAAGTATTGGAAGGAATCAACACGAGTATTCAGATTGCGGAAGAGCAAGGCTGGAAAGGTTTGGTCATTGGGAACGATGCACAGAATTTCTCAGCGGGTGCGAACCTTGCGTTGATTCTGATGACTTCGATCGAACAGGAATTTGAAGAGCTCAATTTCATGGTGAAAGCCTTCCAGGATACCATGATGCGCGTCCGCTACAGCAAAATTCCAGTGGTCACGGCACCGCATGGCTTGGCGCTCGGTGGAGGTTGTGAGATCAGCTTGCATGCAGACCGCGTTCAGGCGGCTGCGGAGACCTACACCGGTTTGGTTGAATTTGGCGTGGGACTGCTTCCTGGTGGCGGTGGTACCAAGGAAATGGCCAAGCGTGTGACCGAAACGCTAGCTCCTGGAGATATCGCGATCAACAGATTGCGCGAGACGTTCATAAACATTGCAACAGCGAAGGTGGCAACCTCCGCTTTCGAGGCAACAAACATGGGCATTTACAGAGCGGGCATAGACCGTATTACTGTGAACGGCGATCTGCTTATTGCGGAGGCGAAGCGCACGGTATTGGAATTGGCAGAGGCGGGATATACGATGCCTATGAAGGCTGAGGTTGAGGTTCTTGGACGTACAGGTTTGGGAACGTTGATGGTCGGTTCACATGCGTTCCGATTAGGAAACTATGCCAGTGACCACGACCAACTGATTGCCAACAAGATTGCCTATGTGATGTGTGGTGGCGATTTGTCGCGCCCGCAAAAGGTGAGCGAGCAATACCTCCTAGACCTCGAGCGCGAGGCGTTCCTCAGTTTGTGTGGAACACAGAAGACGTTGGAGCGTATCCAGCACATGTTACAAACGGGCAAGCCGCTCAGAAACTAAAAAAAGAACCATCATGAGTAGAGAAGCATATATCGTAGCAGGATTTAGAAGCGCCGTGGGTAAAAGCGGTCGCGGTGGCCTGCGATTTGTTCGCCCGGATGATTTAGCGGCGGACGTGATCAAACACTTGGTCGGCAGTGTGCCGGCTTTAGATCCCAAAGACATAGACGATGTGATCGTTGGGAACGCAATGCCAGAGGCAGAGCAGGGACTTCAGGTAGGTCGAATGATCGCCTTGAAATCAGGCTTGCCAGAAAAGGTAGCTGGGGTGACGGTAAACCGTTACTGCGGCTCGGGATTGGAGACCATTGCCATGGCAGCCTCCAAGATCAGCGCCGGAATGGGAGATGTGATCGTTGCCGGTGGAACAGAGAGTATGTCACTTATTCCTATGGGAGGTTGGCGTACGGTTTTGAACTATGAGATTGCCCAGGAGCACCCAGAATACTACTTAGGTATGGGTCTCACTGCGGAGGAAGTGGCCAAAGATTACGGTGTGAGCCGTGAGGACATGGATGCTTTTTCATTGGCATCGCATCAGAAGGCTGCAGCGGCCATTAGAGACGGAAAGTTCAAGGATGAGATCGTCCCTATTTCCGTGGAAGAAGTATACGTGGAAAACGACCAGCGCAAGGTGCGCAACTTCGTGGTAGATACGGATGAAGGTGTGCGTCAAGACACTTCGTTGGAAGCGTTGGCAAAATTGCGCCCTGCCTTTAAACAAGGCGGGAGCGTGACGGCAGGAAATTCTTCACAGACCAGTGATGGAGCGGCCTTTGTGCTTGTGATGTCGGAGGAGAAAGTGAAGGAATTGGGCGTGAAGCCGATCGCGAAGATGATTACCTGTGCGACGGTCGGTGTGGATCCGAGAATCATGGGAATAGGTCCCGTGGCGGCCATTCCACAGGCGCTGAAGCAGGCGGGAATGACCTTGGATCAGATTGAGCTTATTGAGCTGAACGAAGCATTTGCAGCGCAGAGCTTGGCGGTGATTCGCGAGGCGGGTCTGAATCCGGACATCGTGAATGTGAACGGTGGGGCTATTGCTTTGGGACACCCGCTGGGATGTACTGGGGCGAAGCTGACGATCAGCCTGATTAATGAAATGGCGCGCAGAGACCTGCGCTACGGCATGGTGACCGCATGTATTGGTGGTGGCCAGGGAATCGCCGGAATTATTGAACGACTATAACATCTAACAACGAATTATCATGACAGAATTTAACCAAAACAAATCAGCAGTTCTGCGCGGAGGGGAGTTCCTTGTGCGCGAGGCGACAACGGGCGAGACCTTTACGCCAGAAGAATTGACCGAAGAGCAGCGCATGTTCTCAGAGATGACGCGCGACTTTGTGGAAACGAAAATTGATCCTATAATCCAGCGCATTGAGAAGCAGGAAGAAGGATTGACGCCGTCGCTTATGGACGAGATGGGTCAGTTGGGCATCATTGGTGCTGCGGTTCCTGAGAACTGGGGCGGTATGGGTGCGGATATCGTGACCGATTCCGTTTTGGCCGAAGAGATCGGTAAAGCGGGAAGTTTCGGGGTGAGCGTTGCAGCACATACGGGTATTGGTACGTTGCCCATTCTCTACTACGGAACGCCAGAGCAGAAAGCGAAGTATTTACCAGATTTGGCCAGTGGTGCATTGAAATCTGCGTACTGTCTGACGGAGCCAGGAAGTGGTTCTGATGCGATGGCAGCGAAGACCAAAGCGGTGCTGAATGATGCGGGTACACATTATGTGATCAACGGTCAGAAGATGTGGATCACCAACGGTGGTTTTGCGGATATTTTCATCGTCTTCGCTCAGATTGATGGAGATAAATTCACCGGATTTATTGTTCCAGGCGACTTGCCGGGCATTACGCGCGGACCGGAAGAAGAGAAGTTGGGGATCAAAGGATCTTCGACGCGAATGATCTTCTTCGAGAATGTAGAGGTGCCGAAGGAGAACATCCTAGGCGAGATCGGCAAGGGACATTACATTGCCTTTAATGTATTGAACATTGGTCGATTCAAGTTGTGTGCAATGGCCATCGGCGGGTCAAAGAAGATGACCGGTAGAGCGGTGGATTACGCGGCACAGCGCAATCAGTTTGGAACTCCTATTGCGTCGTTTGGCGCGATTCAGCACAAGTTGGCAGAAATGGCGATTCGCACGTACGTGGGGGAATCGGCAACGTATAGAACTGCGGGAGCCATGCGAGATATGGTAACCGGTTTGCTTGAGAAGGGGGAGACCCCGGAGATGGCGAAGTTGAAGGCTGCGGAAGAGTACAGCATAGAGTGTGCGATTCTGAAGGTTTTGGGCTCTGAGATTGTGGACTATGTAGTGGACGAAAACGTTCAGGTGCACGGTGGAATGGGCTTCTCTGAGGATGGCGATGCGGCGCGTATGTACCGCGATGCGCGAATCAACAGAATCTTCGAAGGAACCAACGAGATTAATAGACTCCTGTCCGTAGGAATGATGGTGAAAAAGGCGATGAAGGGTCAATTAGATCTTCTAGGCCCAGCCATGGCGCTTCAAAAGGAGCTGACCAGCGTGCCTTCGTTCGGCGCATCTATGGAAAGTGGACCGCTTGTGAAAGAGAAAAAAGCCCTTGCTAATGCCAAGAAAGCAGGCTTGCTTGTGGCAGGTGCTGCGGTACAGAAGTTCATGCAGAATTTGGAGAAAGAGCAGGAAGTGATGATGAACCTTGCAGACATGTTGATTGATGTGTACGCGGCTGAATCGGCGGTGTTGCGCGTTGAGAAACTCATTGCCAGCAAAGGGGAAGAGGCTGCTTCATTGCAATTGGACATGGTTCGCACCTATTTGGCAGATGCCCTAGATCGCGTTGCCAAACATGCGCGCGATGCCGTAAGCGGTTTCGCTGAGGGTGATGAACTCCGCATGATGCTCATGGGAATTAAGCGCTATACCAAAGTGGATCCGTTCAACACCATCGCTGCACGTCGCCGAGTGGCTGCAGCCTTGGTTGACAAAGGCGATTATTGTTTTTAAGGTCTGAACCAAGCCGCTCTTAGCAAAAGCGAAATAGGCTTTTAAAAGTGACCCCCGCTCGGCGCAGCCGAGCGGGGGTCTTTGATTTTAATTTTCGCCGCTACGCGGCAAGGGTACGCCGAATAAACTTCACGAGCGATTCCTTATTGCGGTCAACATGCAAAACTGGATCACCATAGAAGGCGGTTACTTTAGCACCATATCTTCGGTAGTGGTCTACTAGGGTGCGTGCATGGTAGGGGTGATGTGATGCTATGGATGCATTGAAAGGAATGGCCTGGCTCACATGCGTATTATCAATCCAAAGTTCAGGACTGTCCTCGTCAATAACAGAAATCATATCTACAGCATTGCGGTAATATTCCATGCGTTCTAAGGAATACTCCTTCACATTACTAAGCCCATAGAAGCTCATGATACTGTGGCGAAAAGGCGCAAACATCATCTTGAAAGTAAGGTTGTAATCATTGAAAACTTCCGGGACCCATCGACCTTCGAGATCATAAGAGCACTGAGAATTTATCATGGCTACTGCCTTGATTTTGGGCATTTTTAGTGAGAGTCCTTTTAGGGTAGACCCCGGTAATACCGATTCAATTTGTCGCTTCTTTTTGCTACCTATCTGGTGGGCTACCCAGAGTGTAGCTCCGCCTCCGGCGGAGGTGCCTGCCAAAAGGAATCGGTCCGCATCTAAGCCCAACGTTTTTGCTTGGGTAGAAATGTACCAGACGGCATGGTGACAATTCATCAGCGGGCTCAAAACACCCTCCTTATTCCCTTGGTACAACAAGGGATAATTGATCGTAGCCACGGCAATGTTCTTCGCCAATAAATCCTTGATAATGGACGGGTAATGTGCGTTATCTATGAGCAATTCTGGGTCGTCGTAATAGATGTATTCTTTGTTGCCACTGACAAATGAGCCGCCATGAATAAAGATGACCAGCGGGCAAGGTTCACTTGTTTTGGGCAAGAGGATGTCAAAGGTGTTGCGGCTGTGGTCGCCATAGCGAATGTTGCGTGCAAACTTTGCATTCACCCCTTCGAGCGAGGGGGGTGGTGAAGAAAACATGAGGTTTTCAAGGTCATTTACTTCCATGCCGAACCAGCCTAATAAAGGCTGGGCATAGCGCTCAAAAGTGCTGAGCTTTGGATTAAAGTAGGTCATAGGAATTAAGTTAAAGGTGGTCTTTATAAGATAAAGATTTCCGGGGTCAATTCCAAATAAAAAAGGCGGCTAAATGCCGCCCTTTCAGTCCGTTAGATTAGATCCAAGGGTCACTAAATTTCTCGTCTTCTTCAAGACTTTCGTCGGTTAGTGTCTCCAGGAAATTCACTAAGTCTGCCTTGTCTTGTTCGCTCAGGTTTAGGCGGATGGGGTTACCATCGTCGTCACGCAATGCAGGTGCCAGGTTTGGGTGGTTTTGCACTCCACTGTTGTAATGCTCGATGACCTCTTCTAAAGTCGCAAAGCGTCCGTCATGCATATAGGGTGCTGAGAGCGCGATGCTCTTTAATGAAGGGACTTTGAATGCTCCTCTGAATTGAGGATTAGGGATGGCCGTAAAGACGCCTTCGTCTGCCGTAGTGTTCGAATCTAGACCGTTGTTGGTAGGTCCGTTGTCTGGGTTGATGAAGGCTTCTGTGGAGTGGCAACCTATACATCCTCCACCGCCTAGTCCAGGTGGACGGAAGAATAGCGTCTTACCGCGATTTTCGCTCTCAGTGAAATTGGCGAAGTCTTGGTTGGGATTGTTGGCTGAAACACGTCCTTGGTCATACTTGCTATCCACACTGACCATGGCACGGATGAATTGAGACAAGGCTTTTGAGATGCGGTCAGAATTGATCTCGTCAGAACCGAAAGCATCATTGAAAAGGTCCGCATAGAATGCTTGCTCGGCGACTGCAGCAACTACTTCGTCCAAAGTCATGCCCATTTCCACTTCGTCTTGGAAGGGTTGAAGCACTTGGTCTTCCAAAGTGGTAGCGCGTTCGTCCCAGAAGAATCGACCGCGATCGTAGAAAACTGCATTGACTAAAGACATGCTGTGTCTTCCTGTGAGACCGCCGTCAAATCCTCTACTCAGCAAATCTCCGTCAGAAAATCCTTTGTGTTGCTTGTGGCACGAGGCGCAGGATACTGTGCCGTTAGCACTTAAATTTTTATCATAAAACAGAACGCGTCCGAGCGTAGCCCCTTCATCTGTGATTGGATTATCGATCGGAGTATTGTCGTTATCCACGGCCGCATTTTGTCCAGGGCCATTGAGCACATTGGTAGTGAGGTGTGCAGGCAGAGCGATATCGCTATAATTGTAAGCCGATTCAGGTAAATTCACCGGTGAATCGCCAGAAGGAGTGTTGTTTTTCTCACAACTCGCTAGGGCTATGGCCGCCCCCAAAAGTAGGAACAAGGATTTCTTCATAAGGCGTTGAATTAGAAGGGATTCTTTCTACATAGATAACGCTACTTGGTGAAGGTTTAATGTGCGGGGTAAGATTTTTATACTAAAGTGAAAAAGCCCCTCCAAAAGTGGAAGGGCTTTTCTGCAAATCAATCAATCAAAATATCGGGAAGAAGACTATTCTGGATAGCTCAACCCAAAACCAAATTCATATAGCGGGTTTTCACTGTCGTAAGGTAGATCGGCTTTTTGCTCTTCCACTGCTTTCATAGAGGAAGGAAGCTCAAACGGAAGTCTTCCTTCCGGTGCAGTGTTTCCAAACAGAACTTCGCACACACTTTGGTCGCTTGTTCCGAAATTTGCGATGAGCGCTGCCGCATGTTCACTGATTTCAGGAACTACAGCAGGGCGATCCAGGTACAGATCTACCACGGTTGGTACTTTTTCGAGTAAGGCTAAGATTTCCTCTTTCTCTTCTCCTTTGAAATCAAGATCTCCGTGGTGGAAGCCTGCAGCAAAGAAGTTTTTGGTATCTACCGGAACCCAAGGTGTATTTAAACGAATGATGGCTAAATCTGCTTCTTCAGGAGTGCTTACCACTGTAGCATACCGAGCTACGGTAGCGCTATCGATATTTTTAGCATAGACCTTTAGGCTGTTTTGAGCCAACGGTAATGTGGCGTCATTCTTTAATAAGGTCATCGAGCGTTGTTGGGTTGTTAAACCTAGATCCTTGGCTGCACCTACAACATCGTTCACTGCGGTCTCGTCTATGAATGGATTGTCAAAAAGACCGAGTGCGAATTTCTGGCGAAGCAAACGGCGTACGCTTTCGTCTAATCTTTCCTCGGATATTCTTCCGTCTTCAACAAGCTCCATTAAGAGTTCCGTACGGTTCTCGCCGCCGAATTGATCGCAGCCAACTGATATAATTCGTTCTACACGCTCTAATTCACTCAGGTGTTCCACGCCCCAAGCACGCGCTGGCCAAACTACTGGGCCAAAGTTGACATCTGTAATCAGTCCCCAATCGGTACAGACTACACCGTCGTAGGCATATTTTCCTCGAAGTAATTCCGTGATGATTGCTTTTTATTGAAAGCCATTGCGACGTTCTCTTCAGTTTGATCGGTTGGCACCCCGTAGTATGGCATGATTGCAGCTGTGTTTGCCTCGAAGGCTGCCTCAAACGGAATGAGATGGTAGTCAAAATTATCTCCTGGATAGATTTGCCCTTCTTGAAAGGAGAAGTGCGGATCAAGACCGTTCTTTTGTGGGCCACCGCCCGGGAAGTGTTTCGTCATGCAGGCAACACCACCTTTCATATCGCTCTGAAGTCCTTCGATGTATGGCTTTACTAATCTTGCTGTGAGTTCGGCGTCTTCCGAAAAGTTACCACTAATTCTCGCCCAGCGTGGTTCAGTGGCTAAATCAATCTGAGGGTGTAGCGATTCACGGATACCAACCGCTAGATATTCTTTACGAACCACCTCTGCAAATTCACGTACCAGGTTTTCATCTCCAATAGCCGCAAATCCTGGCATTTCACAGAACTGCGAGAAATTGGTGGCTGCCATTGAAAAAATACTATTGCTAAAATGGTGTCTTGGGTCCGAGGCAATGGTTACCGGGATGCCCAACCTGCTTTCTTCTGCCAGCAATTGTACATTGTTGTACCAGTTGGCAACTACCGTTAAATCTGTCGGTAATGACCAAACGTTGAAATGGCGGATTTCCTTACCGGTCATTGTTGCTCCGATGCTTGGCATACGTGCCGCAGGACCTTCTACTTCTTTCGTGCTCATTGGGTCGCCCGTGCCACTTACTCCTGTCCCTGGGATCCACATCATTCCCACTTTCTCGGCAACGGACATCTGTCCAATAAGATCAGTGATTCGGTCCTCAGTACTTACGCGAGCATCTTCGTAAGGATCCAAGGCGCCATTGGCATTGAGGTCGCGGAATTTTAGTCCATCAACTTCAATAACAGCTTTTGACTTTTGTTCAGTCAATAGGGTCAGTTTAAGCTGAGTGTCAGTGTTGCAGCCTATTGTAAGGATTGACAATAAGAGTAGCTGGGAAAAGAATTTTATCATGTATCATTCAAAATCTTAGGTTAACATACAGAGCACCAAGCAGGGGTTAGGTGCTTGGTTTGCCTAAGATAAGAATATATTATTAACGTGTCTTCACGACACATTAAGGAAACTTCGGAAACTTAGAGAAGTCTCTAGGTCGTTTTTCTAGGAAGGCATTGCGGCCTTCAACGGCTTCATCCGTACCGTAGGCCAAGCGCGTGGCCTCTCCAGCGTACACTTGTTGACCAACCAACCCGTCGTCGATAAGGTTGAACCCAAACTTCAACATCTTGATGGCCGTGGGGCTTTTAGTCATAAT
>CATAPZ010000199.1:0-3969 GCA_949486955.1 Cryomorphaceae bacterium
GACGTCCTGTAATTACCTCACTCGCCACGATACGTCCGTACATATCTCTTAATTCGAGCGAAATGTCTGTGGTATTATCATCAGGCAAAAAGAAAATCAGATGATCTGGGAACGGGTTTGGATACACCGAAATCTCATTCCCTGGGTTTGAGCTCAAATAGAACCGAGCAAACTTCATATTCGGGATACCGTATCCAATCCGCTCGTTCTTAGTGTAATAGTGCGAACTACTTACCTCCAAGGCTTTAATCACGTCCTGCGCGGTAGCACTGGGCGATGATTCCCATAGACAGGCAGCAGCTCCTGCAATAATTGGTGCACTAAAACTGGTTCCATTGGCTGGGGTAATGGTCCCATCAGATCGATACACATAGGCGCCTTCTCCCCTTGCACATACATTGGGCTTAATACGACCATCGGTGGTATATCCGCGTGAACTAAATCCGCTGACGATTCCGAATTGGTTTACGGATCCTACTGTGAGTACGCTATCCGCATCTGCAGGCATAGTAAGTTTATTCCATGCTCCTCCTCCGGCATTACCGGCACTTGTAACAACGAGCATTCCAGTTCTCGCTGCAGCTACTGCACCTAATGAGATGATACTCGTTCGTCCATCGAGGTCATCAACCGTATAATTATCATCAGGATCGTCAAATTCACTGTATCCTAGCGAGCTATTAATAATATCAGCGCCTATGGAATCTGCATATTCTGCCCCCGCAATCCAGTTGTACATCTCCTCAGGCGTTTCACTGAGCTCCTTTTCTGTCTTTACCAGCACGTATTTTGCAAATGGTGCCGTCCCTACAAACACACCGTTTTTATCCGCAGCCATGGTACTGAGCACCGAAAAACCGTGCGAAGAACCTTGATACACATTGGTCCCGCCTTCCACGAAGTTCCGTGTAGCAATGATCTGACCGTAATCATTGAAGTCTACTGTATTTGCGCCTACAAATCCAGCATCTAACACAGCAATGACCATGTCCGCACCTAAATATTCAAGATTATGTAAACCTTCAATAAGTGTTATTTGATTGGCTTGGTTAGCGGCTATACCATGATCAAAAACGTATTTAATTGAAGTCGTTGTGTACGTATGTCCACTTGCGGGTACGATGTCTTTTACAAAACCTAGTTCCGATAACGCAACCACCTCTTCAGCCGTAGCCTCTACATATATACTATTGAGCCATTTTGAATGCCGACCTTTATAAGAAACGATTTCTCCGATAGCCTTTAGTCGATCTGAGGATATGGGTAAATCTGAGCGTTTTAGAGCAATATTTTGCTTTTCACGGCGCTGCAATGCTCTCTCCGACAGGAATTCTTGTGGATTATGTAGTTGTTGGATGTTTTCCTTAGCGGTGAGGAAAACACTGTAAGAATGGGCTTCCTGAGCTTGTGCAGCGCTCAGAAAAAGCAAATATGCCATCACCAGTCTTATATACTTCATTCTAATGGGCTATCGTTCCACTTCCTATTAATTCATCCTCCAAATACCACGCCGCAAATTGGCCCGGTGTAATGGCTTTTTCAGGTACATCAAACTCGATATATAGCGCGTCTTCCTTCTGGTGTAAGGTAATGTCCACCAAAGGTTGACGGTAACGTATACGTCCTCTATAACGAGCAGTTTGATCTATTTCGAGCCTTAAATCTTCGCGCACCCAGTGCACTTCGTGGTTGTTAATCTTAAGTGCTGTTCTATACAAACCAGGGTGATCATCGCCTTGTCCCACATAAATGGCATTATACTCGGTATTGACTCCGAGGACAAAGAGTGGCTTTGGACTACCTCCAATATTCAATCCCTTGCGTTGGCCTACAGTGTAATAGTGTGCACCATTGTGACGCCCCCGCTTCTTACCGTACTTTGGATGAAAATCATGCGGAGCTGCGGCCAATTCTAATGTGCTTCTCTCGGCATCAAATAATTCTGCATCTACTGGAATCTCCCACACATTGCCGGCTTTAGGCTCTAATTTTTGCTGTAGGAAATCAGGCAAACGTACCTTTCCTATAAAACATAATCCTTGGCTGTCCTTCTTCTCAGCCGTTGCCAGTCCTGCCTCAGCGGCAATCTCGCGAACCTTAGACTTTTGCAAGTGTCCTATTGGAAACATCGCCTTGCTTAACTGCTCTTGATTCAGCTGACACAAAAAGTAACTCTGATCTTTATTCGGATCTAATCCTCCTAATAATCTATGGACTTCTAGTCCGTCTTTCTCGATAGTTTCCTTGCGCACATAATGACCAGTAGCGACGTAATCCGCACCGATGGATATTGCGGTCTTTAAGAACAAATCGAATTTGATTTCACGGTTACACAGCACATCTGGATTCGGAGTCCTGCCCTTCTCGTATTCGCCAAACATATAATCGACAATACGCTTTTGGTAAGGGCCGCTCATATCAATGACTTGAAATGGAATACCGAGTTTGTCCGCAACAAGCATCGCATCGTTGCTGTCCTCAACCCACGGGCATTCATCGTGTATGGTGACACTTTCGTCTACCCAATTCCGCATAAATAAACCTATGACTTTGTAACCCTGCTCCTTGAGCAAGTAAGCCGTGACTGAGGAATCTACTCCTCCGCTAAGACCTACGACTACCGTAGTTTCAGCAATTGATTTACTCATCGTATTTCGTTTCACTTTCAAGTGTGCCGTATCGATATAACTCTTTCAAGACCACCTTGTTCTCTTCGAAATAAAACCAAGTACCGTGCTTTTTCCCATTGTGATAGGGACCTTTCGCTATGAGTTTGCCTTCTTCATCAAAGAACTTGCACTCCCCTTCTAATTGGCCCTCCTCGTAGGTGCCTTTAGTGCGCATAGTGCCATTGTCCCATTTCCGAATCCAACTGCCGTTTTCCTCGTCACCAACAAAGTCGATCCGCTGACTAACCCTACCGTTTTCCCAATAGGTCAATTGCTTTCCTTCAAGAACCCCCATTTTATAATCTTCGCGCTGCGTCAATACACCGCTTCTAGAGTAATAGGTCCAAGTACTGTCTTTTAATTGCGCATTGTAAATCCCCTCCGCTTGAAGGACACCTGATTTATGGTACAGCTTTCCATATCCTACTCCCGAAGTACCTCGATAGGTAATTTCAGACATCTTACCGCCTTCTCTTTCAAAATAATAAGTGAATGTTCCTACAGGTATATCGTTTTTAAAAGTACCCGAATATCTGGTTTTTCCACTCTCGTATTTCTTGACCCATTTGCCTTGTTTCTTGCCAGAGGCATCCGTAAAGTTCCCCTGCGCACACATAGACAGGCTAACAAGAGCAAAAAGCATTGTAAGAATCTTTTTCATAGTACAAATTTAGGCACTTACCACAAGTGAACAGGCAAGGATTGAATTAGTTCCACACCAAAATATACGGGACTGTAGGTGCCTCCTGGGAAGTATTTTTGTCTGAGGTTCAATTTCAATGCGGATAAGGGACCAATTTTACATTCCACCTGTGCTCCAGGCGCAATCATTAAGCCAGACCCCACCTCTATTCCACCACCACCCGCTATTCCAGATGTCAGGTCAAAACCGTATCTAAACGTCTCGCCTTTTTTCATAAACGCTGCACTGAACAACCCCTCTGCATAGGCACCATAACCACCACTGGCCGCCCAGAACGTATGCCCATAGACATCGCACGTATAGTTGTTATTGCTCCAGGCCTCAATGCCTAGTCCCATGGCTATACCTGACATAGGATTGTAAGGATTGCCGTTTCGATCTATACCGGGAGAACACTGTTGTCCCACTCCAACCAACACTTTTAAGGCTACCTTCCGTGAGTCATTGTAAGTATACTCTACCCCTTTACGATGGAAACCTAAAGAGCTCTTGAAATCTATATGCCGACTATATGAAACAAATGGAATAGCAGCTTCATCACTTAATGCCGTCCATTGCCCTACGCTGAATTGATGCCCACCAAACTGCGCTCCAGCA
>CATAPZ010000200.1:0-8219 GCA_949486955.1 Cryomorphaceae bacterium
CCATAGTTTACTGGATATAAGGGAAAATTATATATGGCGCCTGTAGTCCATACTCCAGGGCTTATAGTTGCGCTGAAATTGGTATTAGCGATGTCAAAAAAGGTATAAGATGGACCTGCGAAGAATTTATCCGAATATTCAGATGGACCAACAGCACTGATAGTTCCAAAGCCTAAGTAACCTAGACCGTTCGAATATTGCTTACTAAAGCCGATAAGATGGTGATCAGGGTTTACACCGTAAAAGGTCTCAAGCTTTGGAATAGTCAACGACTGTGCGTTTGTATAAATGGAAATAGCAAATACAGCAGTACTCAGCCAGATTTTTAGCTTCATCTATAGTATGATTAAAGTTTTCCTAAAGACCCCCTTATTGCTCGTTAACGTAACGATATAAGAACCTTTTGATAGACCGTTCACATTTAGTGCGTGTTTATCTTCTGATATAAACTCATGTGAAATCACGACTTTCCCGCTAAGGTCATAAACACTAGCATAGAAGCCCCACGCATCAAAGAATAAACTACCCTCTATGTTGGGATTGGGGTACATGTTGACACTATTTACTATTTCCTCAACACCAATGGGAGAGATAAAATTTAAACAATCACTAATTACGTTACAGGTACCGTCTACTATGATGACTGCATAATCTCCACTCGCTGCCGGTGTAAAGGAACTTCCGTTTTCATTCGGTATAGTTGTATACCCGGTTGTATCGCATCTCACCCACTGATAGAATGTATATCCCGGAGAAGCGAGAAATTGAGTTCCATTAAAAAAGATACTCGTATTTACTAGAGAGGTTATGGGTGCAGAATACGTCGAATTAGTGAATGTAGGATTTGTAGCAGCAATGATATATCCATATAAGGTGCCTAGAGCGCTGACTGAATCTATGAATGTGCTTGTTGACCATGTGTAAATGGTATCTAAAGGAATCGGGTTAAAAGCACTATCAATGCCGTAGACTACATAGCTACCCCAATTCGTTGTATCAGGATTTGGGGTCCAGTTCAGGGTTAGAAATCCAGTAGAATCTATCGAGATACAACTGCTTTGCACGTTAGGCGCTGCCGAGACGGGATCTTCTACCTCAACAATGACAATAATAACCGAAGATTTATTCACCGGACATTCATCATCAGATACCTTAAAGTAAAAAGGATAAATAGCTGGCGCTATAGTGCCCATAACTATTGGGTTCAGATGCGACGTTGAAACAGTCCAATCAAAATTAATTCGCAGTGAATCGTTTCCAGTAAATCCTCCATTAAACATGGTTGAGGACAGTGTCGCACAAGGGCCGTTTAATAAACATGAATTAGTACTAGAGTAGTTTAAAGAATCACTTAGCGTTGCGCCGAAGCCCACGAATGAAAGTTGCTCGTTTTGACAGTTTGCATGTGGCGAAAGGTCCTTTGCTAAGAGGGAAAATGAAATATTATCCCCAGGGATTGCTGCAATTTTATAAAATAATGTGTCCCCGGAAAGGGATTGTATGACCGAAATAGGATTTGAGGCAGTATCATTAATAATTTCAAATGAGGGCGGCTCATTGATGGCGCTTGAGGCGCACAGTCCAGAATCCGGTAAACAGTTCAATGTAAAAATGGGGATGTCTCTATAGACTTTACCAACCATGTAATTTCCGCGCCAGGATTCTACTTCTACACACGTCGCCCAAGATCCTGTCATGTTACTGTTGAAGGTGATTACTCCAGTTAAAGAATCTATTTGAGCAGGTGTTGATCCAATACCACTAGGCAATGGGCTTAGGTCGTAGTAACCAGTGTCCCATGGTACAACGACGCCTGAGTCGGTCAAAGGCGAAGCAAAGCGGTAGTATAGAGAATCTAGGTCGCTATCGAGGCCTAAATTATTAATTAACATATTGTCTTCGTTTGCGCACGTTCTTGCCTGCGGTCCCTCGAGAAAGTACGGGGAGGAATCATAACAAGTACCTATACCCGTGGTAGTGTCTCCTGCATTTAAAGCGGAGTTACTGCCCGCGGGGTAAACGGGATACATGTAGGCGCGTAAATGGTATCCTAAAGAGCTGGGATTAATGAGATTACTCACGCTACTGGGTCTACAGCAGCTGCTCCAGTTGAAGTACCATCCTCCCGCAGGTGGAGCGCCATGAAGGATTATCTCACCGGATTGATACGTGACCTTTTCCATGTAGCCTTCACCTGAGATTGCACTACCGCAATTTGGTGTTGTATTCGTATAACAGCTGGGCAATAAGTACTCACTGTTTACGCTGTCTAAAACTATCGAAACACCAGCATTATTTTCAAGTATTTGGCTGCTGTATGGTAGAAGTATACCGCCACAATCTCTGTACAGAGTCATTGTAAAAACGTAGCTGCCATTGTCTTGGCAGCGCCATACGATTTCACCGCCGAGCAAGTGCGAGGCTTTTGCTACTGACGGGCTTATAAGGCACACGAGTAATGAAAAAACGAGCGTTTTAAAAGAGGTCTTCATGGTTTGGATGTTTACTATGGAAAGGTACGTTAAAATTAAAAAAAGGCAGAACCGGATAAAGGGGCACAAAAAAACCGCCACGAAGGGGGCGGTTTTTTAATCATCAGAATGATGGAAAGATCATCCTATAGTCTGGTCGCTAAAGTCCAAACCGTCAGGACAGATGTAGCTTGTGCTATTAGATTTTGAGAAAAGCCTTGCCAATCTAAATCCTCACGTTCTTTTTTCTTTTTCTCTGATTTTTCTCCTACTATAATGGTGGATCCAGCCTTCACTTTAGGGTACTTTCCTACAAGTTTCCACGGTTTCGTTTGTTTGGCTGATCCGTTAGCATAAATCACAGTAGTTTTCCAACGTTTGGCATCTTCAGCATAGCCGCCGGCTAAGTTTTTAATGTACCATTTTGCACTCTTCCCGGCTATAAATGCTACGTGAAGGTTTTCCGTCTGGGTTGATGAAAAGTTCTCAGCTTCAGTGTTTTCCTTTACTATACGGACGGTATAGTCTTTTGATGGAATAAATACCTCATCTCCGGCAAGTATAGGTATGTTTTCAAAGGAGGCGCTATTTTTGAGAACTTTATCGATGCTTATATTTATTTTTCCTTTACCCACTCTTGTGAATTCTGCGGCCTCTGGGAATGCTTCGCTTGTGAGTCCTCCTGCCTTGCGTAGAAGGTCTTTTACAGTCTCACCTTTTTTAAGTGCATAACGTCCTGGGTAAGCAACTTCACCTTTGAGCGTAATAAACTCTTGAAATTCAAATCCTAATTTTCGCCTGACTACAACAGCATCATAGGGCTGAAATGAAAAATCAGCGTCTCTAGGTAAGGCGAGAACTCGTTCCTCAAGCTGGCCAATTCTCTCCCCATTAAAAGGCATACGGTAAACAACAAGCTGCGTACTGTCCCCTGCGAATGTTAGCCCGCCTGCGAGTTCTATGGCTGCCGCTAACGTGATGTTTTCATCATAGGGAAGCTCTAAAGGTATTTTCACCTCGCCTGAGACATTGATCGTAGCGCCATCGTAAAAAGCCTTCTCCGAAAGTATACGAAGTTCATCGCCGTCGAGAAATATAAAGGAGTTGTCTGTTAAAGCAACCTGAATTACTTCAGTTGCTCCATTTGGGTAACTACGATAAACATAAGCAATGTCTTTCTTGGCTTCTTTAGTAAGCCCATTACTCAGATTAACTAAGGTCTCAATGGTAACATTGGAGTCGATGAAATAATCGCCTGAATTTCTTACAGCGCCACTGACTTTAACCATAGTTGAGTCCGTAAAATCACGTTGGTTTAAAATTTGTAGCACATCTTCCGCTTCTAAGGAAATATTTAATTCACCATTTAAAACGTCTTCTGGGCTGAACGGCTGGACGGAGGATGCGCCGTTAGCTGCAATGCGCAGGATGTAGGCGATATCTGTTCGTGACTCTTCTTTGAGAATGACTTTCTCTAGCAAACCTTTTAATGATGGGTAGTCACGGATACCATAAATACCAGGGTAATTCACCGCACCTTTTACCTCTACGTAATCTTTTTTGTCTGAGGTTTGGGTAGAAACAATAACGCGGTCTCCATCTTCAAAGCGCAGCGCGGTGAGCTCGTTACCCGAAAATTCTTTCACATAGGAGCCTTTTTCATCTTTACGAACCAGCTGAATTTCGTCTTTTAACGCATCCGATACATAGCCACCGGTATATTGAAGTAATTCAGTAAAGCTTTCATTTTCTTTCATCTCGAAAATGCCCTCCTGTTTCACTGATCCTTTAACCTCAACAAGAGCCCCCGTGAAAGGCACGAAAAGAATATCATTATTTTGAAGGTAATAGTCGCTTTGCTTTTTAGGATTGAAAAGGTATTCGTAGACATCAAGGTTTTTAACCTTTCGTCCATTAATGACCTGAACGCCTCTGACGGTTCCTAACTTCGATGGGCCTCCAGCAGCCATAAGTGCATTAAACGCGGTGTTGTACGCGCTTATGGTATAGGTGCCTGGCCGCTCGACGGCACCGGTGATTTGTATAGTTAATGTTCGTGCAGTGGTAAGGGTCAATGCGAACTGTCCCTTTTCAAACTGATAGAAATTTTGCAACCTTCTTCTTACAATTTCTCTGGCCTGACCTAATGAAATGCCCTTTAAATATATTTTTGGCAAGTTTGCAGGCTCAATAAAACCATCTGGCTTAATTGTAAACTGAAGATCAGCTTGAGAGCGCCCGAATATACTTACTGTAACAACGTCGCTGGGACCTAAAATATAGGCGTCAGAAGGCACATAATCTTTACTAACCTCAAAGGTGTTGATGGAACCGTCTTTAAAGATATGTTTACCGAAAACGCCAGCCTGTTCTGCAACGTTTTCTTGAGTAACGTCTTTCGTATCAAACGCTTCAATCTCTTTAACTTCAATCCTCGTGTTGAGTCGTGTTGAATCCACTACGGGCGGGGTTGCGTAGGTTTTCGTGGGTAATTCGCCTTCTTGTATGGCTTTCATGGCCGCTATTTCGCGCTCCACGATGGGCTGAATTCTCGGGATATCATCCAATGTCAATGACTCCATGTTAATGCCTTTGTCCCTGAGTCGTTGCTCGAGGACGTCAGGGTTAACGCCTTGGGCTTCAGCTCTAGCTCTCGCCATGTTCTCGTAATCACTCGAAATACCTTGTGCATAAGAAAAGAAGGGAACAAGGATTAGTAGGAAGTAAAACTTTTTCATTGTTTAGTTTGGCATCAATTAACGAAACAAAGTTAGTCAATTCAACGTAGAAGGTTGATAATAACTTATCGTCTTGGCAATTATTCAACCGAAAGTTTTGCTAAATTGCCGTTTGAAATCATAAATCAATACAACCATGAAAAAACTTTTAATTGCTATAGTAGCTTTAGCTTCTGTTTCGACAGCGCAAGCACAAATGTTGCCAGCAATGGATTTAGAATTAGGCTATTCAGTTTCTGTTGATGGCGCAAATTCAATCCAATCATTACGTTATGTCAAAGACAATGGCCTTTCGGTTCAGTTAGACATCAATACTTTCGGCGGGTTTATTCCTAACGGTTTCCCTGGGGGACCCAATGAATTTGGTGCGCTCTATGTTGGATTTGAGCACACTGTACTCGAGTCTTTAATGGAGGGTATTTCGTATGAGATGGCTACCGGGCTTCTATATGATGGACAAGGTAAAATCTCTGAGACTTCATTTTCTGGAGGAGACCTGTCCTTTAAGCATTCATTGAAGTACGCCTTACCTATTGAGCAAATAGATACGAAATTAGAAGCAAGCTATTTATTTTCGAGTTATCTAGAGCAAAATGGATTTTACATAGGCCTTTCATCACGCTGGTCACTCTTTAAATAGATATTTAACGTTTTTTGAAAGCCTCCTTAACTAAATAAGGGGGCTTTTTTTTTGTTCTAAACTTTACCGACCTTTGTTCAAGCATCAAACCTATTCTTACCATGCGAGAATCAACTAGTTCTAGTCCTAACCCAGAGTCTGACGAAATCACGCTCAAGGACATCATCTTGAAGATTCAGGAGTGGTGGTCTATTGTTTGGCCGAAGAAAAACCTCATCATCGCCCTTTCGCTTCTGATCGGTCTTTCAGCAGCCTTGTATACTAAGTTCATTAAACTACCCACCTATACCGCGTCTTACCAGTTGTTTTTTGAAGAAGATGGAGGTTCTATGAGTAGCGCGATGCGTTTGGCCTCGAGTTTTGGCTTAGGTATTGGTGGAGGATCGGCTTCTTCGAGTACTACAGTTCAGCAGTATCTCACCTCCCGCGACAACATCTCAAAAGCCCTTCGCGAAGAGCTCGATAGTGGCTTGCTCGTGAACAGGTATTATGAAAGAGCGTTTGAAAAGGACGAAGCGTTTACGGAAGAATTCACGCTTAAATTCGGTGACAATCAGCGCTATACAGATTCCATTATTACTGAGATTACCTTAGACTTAAATGAAGAGTATTTGGGTACTTCATTAGACGAAGAGACCGGTGTCGTGAGTTTTTCGATTCATGGAAAAGACGAAAGCTTTGTTTATGATTTAGCAGGTTTATTGGTAGCCAATACGGAAGAAGCGTTCATTGACTTTAAAAAAGAAAAGTCGCTCACTGCAGTGAATGCTTTTCAAGGCAAGGTAGACTCCTTAGAACTAGCCATCGACGCAACACTGCGCCGATTAGGGGAGTACGAAGACCAGAATAATTCATTGGTTAGCTCCGTAGATAAGATGAAGCGCATGCGCCTCACCATTGATATGGAAGCATTAAAAGTCTCGTACGGTGAATACATCAAAGGATTAGAGATGTCTAAGGCCGAGCTCATGAATCTGGAGCCGCCATTCAAATACTTCGACGCACCTACTTACCCATTGAATAAAGAAGAAGGCTCCGCAGCTAAAGCCGGCGTGTTCGGCTCGGTTATTACAGGATTCTTATTGGTGCTGTTTTTTATTGGCCGTGTTGAGGCGGGCAACATTATGGCCGACTAGCACCATGGCTTCCACTGATGCTTGCTGGCACGTACTCTACACCAAACCTAGGAATGAGAAAAAAGTAGCTGAGCGTCTTTCTGGCGCTGGATATACCGTGTATTGTCCTTTACAAAAGGTTCGCCGTCAGTGGAGCGACCGCGTAAAAGTGGTTGAAGAGCCGCTATTTAAAGGCTACCTTTTCATTAATATAGAAGAGAAAACAAGGGACGAGGTTTTTTCCTTGCCCGGCACGGTGCGCTATCTGTTTTGGCTGCGCCGTCCAGCGGTAGTTCGTGATTCTGAGATCCACACCATCCAAAAATGGCTTGGGGAGTACGACCACGAGGACATCGATATCTCAGATATCAAACTGGGGGATTATGTTCGCATCACTTCCGGTCAATTCTCCGGGGAACAGGCCGTTCTATTAGACCGCAGTAATCACAGGGCCATTGTTCAACTTAAGGAGCTGGGCATTCAACTCTCCTTATCGCTTTCTAACAACGATCTGCTCGCGCTTTAAAATCGTCTCAATCAAGACATTGTTAGTATTAAGTAAAAAAACTACTCATTAGTATTCTTTTGCGTCGCATTCTACCTTAATTTTGTCCTACAAACCAGTACCTCATGGTGCACTGAAGAATGTATTCTAATAGTGCTCTTGAAGCCTACCTGTGAACCGAAGCTACTCTTAAGGACAAATCGCTTTGGGACTCACAGCGGCGAAGCCGTAAAAACCCATACAAATACGTTGGACCTTCTAGGACCTCTTATTACTTCTAAAACCCGCTTGAAGCTCTTACTGCGCTTCTTTCTCAATCAAAATTTGAGCGGGTACCTCCAAGGACTCTCCAAAGAGCTCGATGAAAACACCAACAGCATACGCGTTGAACTCAACCGCCTTGAACAGGCCGGTTTACTAGCATCCGAGCTTGAGGGGCGTAAAAAACTCTACCGGGTCAACGATTCCCACCCCCTTACTGCCGATTTAACTTCTATTGTACGCAAGGTCTCTGGCATAGACGCCTTGGTCGACAAGTTAGTAGACAGCCTTCCGGGGCTTTCTCAGGTGTGGATCTGTGGCGCTTTAGCGCGAGGAATACAAGCGGACGCCATAGACTGCTTGCTAATTGGTCAGAGTTTGGATCGAAAATACATCGAAGGACTTAGTGCAAGAGTTAATGAGTTAACTGGTAAAAAAGTAAATGCTTTAGTACTCGAGCAAATGCCAGACGAAAAGCGTGAGCAATGC
>CATAPZ010000201.1:0-3663 GCA_949486955.1 Cryomorphaceae bacterium
TGATACCCCTTCGGCAAATCTGCATAGAAGTAGTTCTTCCGGGCAAATTCATTACGCTCACGAATGGTACAATCACAGGCAATACCCAACTTCACGGCATAGTTCATCACCGCTTTGTTGAAGACAGGAAGAGTACCTGGATGGCCCAAGCTGATCGGGCTCACCTGAGTATTAGGCGAAGCACCATAGGTAGTAGCATCACCACAATAGGCCTTACTCTCCGTGCTTAACTGCACGTGAACTTCGATACCAATAACCGGTTCGTATGTATCGTAAATACTAGACATCCAAGGGAAATTTAGAGCGCTAATTTACGCTTTTTTAGCCCTCTTTTTGTGACCGATTTTTATACACTTCCTCAATCTTTGCCACCATGGCATCAAGGAGTGGCTGAACATCGCCAACTGGCTGAATTTCAACATCCCAAACACTCAGCCTAACAGGGCTGTTTTCTGCCTTAATTAGGGGTGCCAATTTCACAGCATCTTTCGCGGTGCAATGCACGCGGTAGTCGTATTTCTTGGAAGCCTTTTCAATACGAGCGAGATCTGCCGCACTGTAACGATGGTGGTCCCGAAATTTCATTTCATCACCAACGAAGCCGCCTACTTTTTGGATTTGGTAAAGGCAATCATCCGGATTCGCCACACCACACACGACTAAACCTTGCTCCTTACTTCCAGATACTAGAGCGGTAATTCGTTTAAAAGTGTATTCTGGTATTCCTTTCCAAGATTCTACGGACTGGTATCCTGCTTCATCGATTTGTGATAGGATGGCATTTATGTTGGTGTGCGGAATTTGTCTTAGGCGGCCTCCGGGTAGCATTTGATCCAATTCAAACCGACGACTCTTCTGACAAACGATACTAAAGTCTTTCAGCAGCTCGTAGTGTTGCAATCCGTCGTCCATCACCAATACTTTATTCTCGCCTGGAATGGTCGAGGCAAGTTCAGCACTCTCATGACGGTTTTTACCCACTATAGTAGGAAAATGCTGCGCATGCAATGGGGCCTCATCCCCGTAGGTATGGATATCATTACGATCAACAAGGGTACTTTCTTTGACCGAACCTTTGTAGCCTCGAATGAGAATAATAGGGGAATAGCCTAGAAACTTCAACTGTTTTGCTACCCAAATAGTAGCAGGAGTTTTCCCGGTACCTCCGGCTTGAAAATTCCCTACACAAACGGTAGGATAAATAGCATGTTTAGCACGCTTGGAACGAACCGCTTCGTCTATTTTTTGACCTAGTAAATAGAAGGAACCCGAGAGGAGTTGTGATATCGAAAAGAAGTTGATATACATGCTCACAACACCCCTGCTTTGCGCAAAGATTCCTCTTGGCTGTTAATGTCGTTTGGATCGAGCCATATAGCGTTTTCGAAGCGCTTGAAATACGTCAATTGTCTTTTAGCATAGCGACGACTGTATTGCTGGATAAGCTCAATGGTGCGGTCTAGATCATATTCGCCCTTAAAATAAGGCCACCATTCTCGGTACCCCACAGTTTGGAGGCTGGGAAGGTCTGCATGAGATTTTAACGATCTTGCCTCAGCCTCAAGTCCTTCTGCAATCATGAGATGCACACGTCTATTAATGCGGTCATACAATTTCTCCCTATCCATATTCAACACCCAATTCACTATTTCAAACGGCCGTTCCTTGGGACTATTGTTCAGTTGCTCAGAATACTTTTTGCCGGTAGCCATAATAACCTCAAGTGCTCTAATAACCCTCCTCGGATTGTTTAGGTCGACTTTCTTGGCGTATGTTGGATCGAGTTCTTGGAGTTTTGCCACTAACGGCGCAAGACCATCCGCAGAAAACTGCTGGTCTAAACCTGCCTTGATGTCGACATCAGTAGGTAGGGGATCCAATCCATTGATAAGGGCATCGATATACATCCCAGAGCCACCTACAGCAATAACAACATTATTCTCAGTGAACAGGGACTGTAATCTATCTAGTGCATATCGTTCGTATTCGCCCGCAGTAATCGGATCATGAATGCTTCGGTCGGCTATGAAATGATGATCGGCGCGCTGCAATTCCTCCGAGGAAGGAGGTGCACTTCCTATGGCCAATTCCTTATAACACTGGCGGCTATCGGTAGAGAGAATTGGACAACCCAACTTCTCTGCCCAATACAAGGCTACCCCTGTTTTCCCTACCGCAGTAGGTCCACATATGTTGATGAGGTAGATTTTAGACATAAAGGTGTGTTGGAATTTTCGATGAAAATACGTAATTTGATAGAACCGCTTTATACGAATGATGAACCACGACGCAAGAAATATATCGAGAACAGACACTGCTTTGCTCGCCTATGAATCTGGAGAAATCTTGGAATCTGTCCGAGCTATTCAACGTCGCTCTGAGGCCATTCATAAAGCCACCTATTTAGGTAATCTCAAGCACCAAAAGGTTCGTATTCAGTTCAATACAGGTGCAGATGTGTACCAGGTACATACCACTATATGGTTGCATTATAACAACCATATTTATCTAAAAGGGAATATTAAAGTGCCTGTGGAGCGAATCTTGGGGATTCACTTTTAATAGTCGTATCCAAGAGAATCGTCTTCATTCTCTTCTGATCCAGGTAAAGCGCCACTATCGAGATCGTCGAGCCCGTACAAGGCATTTAACTCTTCTTCGCTCATCTCACTCGGGTCTTTTGACGGTGCATTAGCGGCTGTGCTTGGCACTTCAATTTTGGGTAATTCGCCAACGCTTGAAAGCACTACGAAATCCTCAAAGCCTTCTTCCTCTTCAGTTTTTACAACTTCAAGGTAGAAGATGTTCATGTCGAGAAAGTTATAGACGTATAAACCGTTTTTTGTACCAGAAAAGAATTGCTCTACTGATGTTCCCTCCATAGAAGGCATATCATCGTCCATGGCAAACATGGGAAGTTCATCGCCCTGATCCCAGTTGGCTGTACTGTAATAGAAACTTGCCATTTCTCCAGGTTTTAAGCCAAATTCATTGAAGATGTGCTCGTGTAAGTTCATCATAGAGGCAGCGCCCTTAATGCGTACTTCTTTCAAGATGGTATCATCAGTATCAGCGATTACGCGTAAGAAAAACTCCATATTATTTTGTCAATCCTAGTTTTTGCGCCACCTCTTCCATTAAAGCGAGTGCAGCTTGTTTTTCATTTGGTATATGTCCTTCAAGAATGGCTTCTTTCAAAGCTTCCTTGATTTCTCCAATTACCCTTGAGGGGCCAATTCCGAAGTGCGCCATAATTTCCTCGCCGCTCACGGGCGGTTGGAAGTTGCGGATCTGATCACGTTCCTCGACTTCTTTAAACTTCAAGCGTACTTCCTTGAAATTGTTCAAATAGCGGCGCTTTTTGCGTTCATTTTTTGTAGTGAGATCGGCTTCACATAAAAGCATGAGGTCTTCTACATCATCTCCAGCGTCGAATAACAAGCGACGAACGGCTGAATCTGTAACTGTATCGTCTACTAGTGATGCAGGGCGAGAGCTCATCATTACCATCTTCTGCACATACTTCATTCGTGCATCCGTAGGTAAATGCAAACGCTTAAAGATTTTTGGAATCATTTTACTTCCTACAAACTCGTGACCCCTAAACGTCCATCCGGCTGGCTTAATGAATTTTTTGGTTCGAGGCTTTCCTATGTCGTGCAA